>NZ_JBFUGJ010000011.1:0-58536 GCF_056402975.1 Mesorhizobium sp. P3_A9
AAAGCGGTGGAGAAAGACAATGCCAGTCAAGATTGATGGTTTTCTGAAGGTTCCCGATATCAAGGGCCCCAGCACCCGCGACGGCCACGATGACGAGATCGAAATCCATGGCGTCGACTACAAGATGGTCGCACCCTATGACCCGAATTCGCTGTCACGCCGTGGCCGCGTCTCCATGGGCATGATCAAGTTCACCAAACACTACGACAAATCCTCGCCCTATCTGAAAAAGGCTTTGTTCGAGAACAAGGCGCTCGATGAAGTGGTTTTCTCCGCACGCCGGACCATCGATGGCGAGACCAAGGACTATCTGGTCGTCACGCTCACCGACGCCTCGATCATGGAATACGACATGTCGCAGGCCGAGGATGAGGAGGACCTGATCCAGGAGGAGGTCAGCTTCGCCTACAAGAAGATCAAGTTCGTCTATGACGGCAATGATGAAGCCGAAATGGATGTCTATGTCGGCAAGTGAGGTTCGGCGGCCCGGCGCGGGCAAGCAACAGATCGCGGGCAGCCTGCGGGCGAAAAGCGAGGCGGTCCAGCCGTCGCTGTGGGATCGCCTCGTCAATGACCTGCCGGGCCTGACCTCGGAGATAGACGGGCTGCGCCATGTCCTGCTGGACGAGCTTGGCGCGGACCGTCTCGAAACCCTCGTTGCCGGCAGTGCGCGGACCATCGACGCCGATGCGGAGCTGACGCCCGACCAGAAACGGCGTCTGCATCGCCTGGCCTTTCAGGCCCAGCACCGTGTCGAGATCGAAAGCCGCGGTGTGGTGGTATCGGCCCGCGTGCTCAGGGAAGCGGTGCGGCGCGACATTGAGGCTCTGTTCAACACCGAGCGCTTCGAGGCCACGCCGCTGCTTTCCGACCTGGAAAATGAGCAGATGGCGGACAATCCACCGTCGCTTGCCGATTTTCCGGAGGTCCGTCGAAGCGTGGTCAATTACGGCGTGCCTTCCTTCTCGGGCCGGTCGTCCCGCGACTTCGACCGCGACGTGCTGGCGCGCGAAATCCGCTCGGTGCTCGCCACCTTCGAGCCTCGGCTCAAGGAAAGCGCGACGAAGGTTACCGTCACCCTGGGCGACAAGACCGTGGGCCTGAAGATCGAGATCGATGCCGTGCTGATCATGACGCCGACACCGGAACGCATGCGCCTGCGCACCACGATCAATCTCGACAACGGCTTGGCGCGGACCGAAATTAGGGACGCCTGAGATGGATCGGGTTTTCGTCGAATATTACGAGGAGGAACTGACCCATATCCGCAGCCTTGCGGCGGAATTCGCCGACATGCATCCGGCGGTGGCGCGCAACCTTTCGCTCGATACGGTGCCCTGCCCCGATCCCTATGTCGAACGGCTGCTGGACGGCGTCGCCTTCCTCGCCGCGCGCACAAGACTGAAAGTCGACGCCGAGCGCTCGCGATTTTCGCGCAGCGTGCTCGATGTCCTCTATCCCGATCTGGTCACGCCGGCACCGGCAACCGCGATGGCGGTGCTGAAACCCGGCCAGCAGGTGCAGACCATGCCCGCCGGCCACGTCGTCAAGCGCAACACGCGGCTGGTCTCCAGCCTGCAACCCGGCCTGTCGACGCGCTGCACCTTCTCCACCGCGCAGGACATGACGCTGTGGCCGATAGCAATCACTGCGGTCAGCTATTTTCAGGATCGCAGTGCGCTGGCGGCGGCCGGCATCGGACCGATCGGCGGCATCGCCGGCGAGGCGGCGCTGCGGCTGGTGCTGACGCGGACCGGAAAAGGCAAACTCGACGAATTGGCGCTCGACCAGCTTGACCTCTACTTCGCCGGACGCACCAAGGCGCCGCTGCTGTTCGACGCGATTTTCGGCGCCTGCGTGGCCATTGGCGCTCGGCCTGAAGGCAAGACCAACCGGCTTTCGCCCTTGCCGGCACCCGAAATGGTCGGCATCAGCGACGACGAGGCCTTGATGCCGCGCACCCGCCCGACATTCGAAGGCTACCGCCTGCTGCGCGAATACTTCGTCATGCCGGAGCGCTTTCACTATGCGCGGGTCCTGGGGCTGCAGCCGGTGGTGCGCAAATGCGAGGCCGGACTGGAGATCATCTTCCTGTTCCGCCGCCCGGCGCCCGAACTCGCCGACCTGACGCCGGCGGATTTCGAACTTTTCGCGACGCCGATCATCAATCTGTTCGAGCGTGAGTGCAACGTCGTCGAACTCGATCAGCGCAAGACGCGGCAGGTGCTGCATGCCGACCGCACGCGGGCGCGCGACTTCGAGATCTATCGTGTGCTCCGCGTCGAGGATGCCGACAGTGAAGGCAGCGACGCCGAGATACCGGAGCTGTTCAGCCTCGGGCAGAACCGCGGCAGTGGCTGGGTCTATTCGACGGAACGGCGGCCACGCCGGGCGACGGAAGATGAGCGGAGCGACGGCCTGACCCGCACGTCATACACCGGCGACGATGTTTTCCTGGCCGTATCGCGGCCGCTTGGAAGCCCGGCGAACCGGCCGTTGAAGCGGCTCGACATCATGGCGCTTTGCACCAACCGCGACCTGCCAATCCTCGATGACAATCCGACCTTGACGCTGGAGGCCGGCGACCCGGTCGAATCCGTGCGGTTGCTCGGTGCACTGCGTCCGCCGCAGCCGGCCATCCCCGCGGCACTGCCCACCGGAGCCGACGACGAATCCCGGGCCGACGATCTCGCCTGGCGACTGGTGGCGCAGCTGGCGCTCAACTTCTTGAGCCTCGCCAAGGAGGGCCGCGGCGTCGATCCGCTGCATGCATTGCTCGATCTTTATGCCGACCGCGGCGATCCGAGCCTTGCCCGCAACGTGCATTCGATCGTGCGCATCGACTCGCGGTCGGTGATCGAACGGCTGCAGATCGACGGGCCGATGTGCTTCGGGCGCGGCACTGAAGTGACGCTGCATGTCGACCAGTCGGTGCTGGCCGGGCAAAGCACCTTGCTGCTGTCGGCCTTGCTGGCGCGGCTGTTTGCCCGTCATGCCGGAATAAACGGCTTCGTGCGAACCCGCACGCGGCTGCTGCAGAAGCAGGAGGATGTGCCATGGCCGATGACGCCCGGCAATCGCTACCTGATCTAGACAAGACAGCTGGTCTGGACAAGACCGGTCCAGACCGGGCCGAAGGTCTGTCTGAAGCGTTCGACTTTTTCGAACTGCTGCGCCGTCTCGAACAGCGGAGCGGTCTGTTCGGCCATTCCGGACGCCCCGACCGCGAGCCGGCAAGGCTTGGCCAGCATGTGCGCCTCGCCTTTTCCGCGCGGGATCTGGTGCAATTCCGCGAAGCCAGCGACAAGGCTCCGGCCCGGGTCACGGTTGCAAATCTCGGTCTGTTGGGGCCTGAGGGTCCGATGCCGCTGCATCTGACGCGCTGGGTGCTCGACCGCCTGTCGCAGCGCTGGTTTGCCGGCGCCGACGCCCAGCAGACCAGCGACACGACCTTCGTGGACTTCGTCAACATCCTGCAGCACCGCATGATCGCCCTCTACTACCGGGCCTGGGCTGATGCGCATCCGGCGGTCCAGGTCGAGCGCGCGGTCGGTGGCCGCGTTCGCGCCATGCTGGAAGCGATGGCGGGGATTGGACTTCCGGGCACCCGTAATCCTGACCTCGACACCGTCAAGCTTCGCCAGGCGGCGTCACTCGCCAGCCAGGTCGACGGCCCGGAACGGTTGACACTGTTCCTGGCGGAAGCGTTCAGGGTGCCGGTTCAAATCAAGGAGTTCATCGCCGCCTGGATAACCATACCGACCGGTCTCCAGACCCGCCTTGCAAAAGCCTATGCCGGGCTCGGCCGGGGGGCGACGATCGGCCCCCGCGTTTTCAACCGCCAAAGCAGGATCGAGCTGCGCGTAGGCCCTCTCGGTTTCGAGGAGTTCAAGGCGTTCCTGCCGGGAGGCTCGCGCCTCAAACTGTTCAAGCAGGCCGTTCGCGATATGGTCGGGGAATCGCTCGACGTCGACCTGCGCATCGTGCTGGCGCGCGAAGCGGTGCCGCCGCCCCGCATCGGAGCGGTCCAGCTCGGCCGGACCGCCTGGCTTGCGCGGCCCGCCGAAAGGGGCGATGCTGACGAATTGCGGCTGCGGACAATTGTCGGATGGCGGCCGGAGATGGCGGGGGTCGCGGCATGAGCCTGCTGCTGACGCTGGAGCAAGGGCCACGCACCCAGGCGGTACGGCAGACCCGGCTGGACGAAGGCGAGCTGGTGATCGGCCGCAGCGCCGACGCAGGCTGGCAGATCAACGATCCCGACATGTTCGTTTCCCGCGCCCATTGCAGGATCACGGGTGGGCGAGACGGCTATTTCGTCACCGACACGTCGAGCAGCGGGCTCTACATAAACGACTCCGACAGCCCGCTCGGTGCCGGCCAGTCGACGCGGCTTCAAAGCGGCATGCGGCTGAGACTTGGCGACTATGTCGTCTATGTCGACCTGCAGTCGCCGACAGCTCAGACACCCGCTGCCAGCCAGCCAGTTGCGGAACGCTTGCCGCCGGCATCGCGGGCGCCGCTGAGTATCGGCAGTGATGACTTCTTTTCCGCCAAGGTCGAGGAAGAGCCGCGACGGCCACGTCCAGCCGATCTGCCCAATCCGTTCGAGCAGCCGGTTGCGGGCGCGTTCGAGCGCGCAGCCTCCAGCCAGCGCAGCTCGCCTGCTTTCGATGACCCGTTCAGCCTCGATCCGGTTTCGTCGCCTGGGTCGAAAGGTGTTGCCCCTTATCCCGAACCTGGCTCGCCAAGCTTCGCGGACCCGTTCAGCCTCGACTCGGTGCCTCCCCTCAACGGGTCCACCGAACCTGCCGCCGGAAAGCCATCCGAATTCAAGGACGACTTTGGCTTCGGACCAGCCGCGGCGCCCAGTTCGGCAAACGGCGCCGGCGCGATCGGTCAGCGCGAACGAGCCCCCCAAAGGCCGCAATCCGCCAATCCCTGGGATCTGCCTGTGCAAGCGGCTGATGCCCCGCCTCCGGTGCGCACTGGTGCTGCCGCCAAACCCGCCCGCATGCCGGCAGCGGCACAGCTGGGGGACATGGCGCTTCGCTCCGCATTCCTGCGCGGCATCGGCGTCGAGGAAGCCGATTTTCCGGGGCGCGACAGCATTGCGGAAATGGAGAAGTTCGGCCGCGAATACAGGCTGATGATGGAAGGCCTGATGCAGCTTCTGCGCAAGCGGGCCGAGGAAAAGGGCAACGCCCGCGTCGCCCAGACCATGGTCGGGGCTTCCGAAGTCAATCCGCTCAAATTTCTGCCGACGATTGACGACGCCATCGTCACGCTTATCGCCGAGCGCAGCCCCGGATTTCTGGCCGGCGAAGCGGCAATCGCCGACGCGATCCGCGATCTCGCGCAGCATCACGTGCGCGCCTGGCGCGGCGTGCAGGCCGCATTGCGACGTATGGTCGACCGTTTTGAGCCGGCTGCGATCGAGCAGGAGCTGAAGTCGAATTCGGCGCTCGGCAACCTGCTTGCGGGCGGGCGCAGCGCCAAGCTGTGGGAGCTTTACCAGAAACGCCATCGTGAAATCGCCGAGAGTGCCGAGAAAAGCTTTCTTGGCGAAATCGGCGCCGATTTTCGGGACGCATATGAGGAGGAGTGAGACATGATCGACCGACGTCAATTCGTTGTTACCCTGGGCGCGACCGGGCTGCTTACGGCTTGCCAGAGTGGTCCGCCAAAACCCTCGGTGATCACCATCAATGTGACCGGAGGGGCCGGCATGAACCCGGGACCTGGCGGTGGCGACCGGCCGGTGACAGTTCTCGTCATGCGGCTGCGCAGCACCGGCAAGTTCAATTCCGCCGACTACTTTGCCCTGCAAGGCGATTCCGGCTCGGCGCTGGCAGGCGATCTCATCGGATCCGACCAGATCGCCGTCGGGCCGGGTAAATCCGCGTCGAAAACCATCACCGTCGAACCGGACGCGACGGCGCTGGGCTTCGTCGCGCTGATCCGCGAACCCACCGGCAGGAACTGGCGCACGACCAAGTCGGTGTCGTCGGGATCGAAATTCACGATCAATGTCTCGCTTGGCAGCGGCGGCATTTCCGCCTAGCGGCCAAGGCAAGGGGAGCTCGATGCAGAGAGTAGCGGCATGAGCGATGCAAACAGGGTGCTGTGGTCCGAAGGGCTTTTCCTGCGGACCCAGCATTTCCAGCAGCAGGATCGCTTTTTCGAGGCGACAGTACGCGGCGCGTTGCAGGCCGGGCAACTGCATACGTTCGGCTTTCAGCAGCTGACGCTGGACCAGGCGTTGCTCGACGCCGGCCAGGTCGCCATCCTGTCGGCACGGGGCATCTTTCCGGACGGGACACCTTTCGCCATTCCAGAGATGATGGACGCGCCGCGGCCGTTGCCGGTCACGTCCGATACGGCTGCGGGATCGGTGCTGGTCGCCTTGCCGCTCGAGCCTCCCGGCGGTGTCGGCTTCGATCCGGCACACGCCGCCGCCTCGGGAGCCCGCTATCACGGGCGGATCGTTTCGGTGCGCGACGCCGTCCAGGGCGGTTCAGACCCTGAAGAGATCGAAATCGCCCGGCCACAAGCGCTGCTGCTTGCACCCGGCAAATCGGTTGGCGGCTACACAGCCTTGCCGATCGCCGATCTCAAGGGTGTTCGAGCCGATGGCGGCGTCTCGCTGGACGAGACCTTCCTGCCGCCGACACTGGTGACCGGAGCGGTTGCCTGGTATCGGCAACTGCTGCTGGAAGTCGTCACCGGCCTCGACCAGATCGCCGAGGCGCATGGCAAGATGGTGATGGGCGGACCGGGGCGCAGCGTCGAAGACCTGCTGATGCTTAACCTCGCCAATGCGGCGCGGCCGCGGCTGGCCCACATGCTGGCGCAGGATGTCTTCCATCCGGCCGAGCTTTACCTTGAACTTGCCGGGCTCGCCGGTTCGATGGCGACGTACGGATCGAGCGCGCGGCGGCTGGGCGAGCTGCCGGCTTACGATCACATGGCGCCCGGCCCCGCCTATATGGCGCTGGCGGATGCGCTACGCTCGCTCATCCTCAGCCTGCGCTACATCGAACCGAAATCGCGGGCGCTGCCGGTCATGCGGCATTCGACCAATGTCTGGAAAATCCGCATCGACAACCCGAAGCTGCTGGTGGCCAGCCGCATCGTCATCCGGGTCGGTTCGGAGCTGTCGGAAGACGCGCTGCGCAAGATATTCGTCAATCAGGCGACTGTCGGTTCCGCCGACCAGTTCGAGGGCTTGTGGAAATCGCGTCTGCCCGGCATTCCGCTGAAACCGCTTCATTCCCAGCCGCGCGAAATCCCTTACGACGGCGATCGGCTGTGCCTCGAGCTGGACCAGAAAAGCGAACACTGGGCGTCGCTGCTCGATGCCCCCGGCTTCGTCATCGGCGTTTCGGGCGTATTGCCAAGCGAGCCGCAGGTGGACTGCTACTCGGTGAACAGGTGAGATGATGAGCCGCGATGATCCTTTCGGACTGTCGGAGGATCGCGAACGCACCCGCATAAGGCTGACCGGCGCGCCGATGCCGCGGCCGATGGCGCCACTCTTGCCGGGTGCGGCGGTGAAGCGGTCTCGCACCCACCCGAACGCACTCGTCAACGCATTCGCGCCCTTGCTCGAATTCGCGCCCGAGCTTGAAAGCGCGCTGGCGCCGGAGAACCCGGAAGCGCTGCGCACCCGACTGCTCGAAGAACTGGTTCGGGCACGCGACACGGCAATGTCGACGGGCTCCTCGATGGAGCGGGCCGATCAGGCAGCCTGGGTGGTGGCGGCGTTGCTCGACGATCTCGCCCTGAACACGCCCTGGGGCGGGGCCAGCGCCTGGCCGAGGCAGCCGCTTGTGGTCATGCTGCGTGGCGACGTCGATGCCGGCACGCAGTTCTTCACGCGTCTCGACGAACTGGAACGCCATCCCAACCGCGACCGCGAATTGCTGGAGCTGCAGTACAATTGCATGGCGCTCGGCTTCCGCGGCAAATATCGCGTGCCCGGCCGCTCAGGCGATCGCTCGCTCAATGCGGTTCGCGTGGCGGCGGCACGCTTCCTGCGCGATGCCGACGCCGAGGGCGCGCCGCTGTCGCCAAACTGGAAGGGCGTCATCGCCTCCGACGAGCCGCAGCGCTTCATCGTTCCGATCTGGGTCATGGCGCTCGGCGCGGCGGTTGTCGCCACCGCCATCCATATCGGGCTGTCGATGGGGCTGAGCAGCCAGGCGGTCGAACTATCAGCCCTTGTGCGCGCATTGCCGCCGCCCGAACGCGGCGACATCAGCCGGACCTCGCCCAAGGTCGATGCCCCGCCACCGGAAAAAGTGGATTTTGCGCTGTTGCCGGAATTCCAGGCCGGGGCGCCGGCCGACCTCAAATCCGCCCTCAGCGGCACCGAGAGCGTTTCGCTGGCCAAGCTGATCATCCAGGCTTCCAATCCCGAACTGTTCCAGTCGTCGCGGCCACAACTGAGCGACGGCTTCGAACCGCTGATCGCTTCGATCGCCAAGGTGATCCTCGCCAATCAGGAGCTGATCGGGAACATCACGGTGATCGGTCATACGGACGGCGTTCCCCTGCAAAAGACCAACCCGCTGTCGACCAACCAGCGGCTGTCGGAGGCGCGCGCCCAGACGATCGCCGACATGCTGGTGCAGAACGGGGTGCCGCAGGACCGCGTCCATTCCGAGGGCCGCGCGGCGACCGACCCGGTGGCCAGCGACAGCACGCGCGAGGGGCGAGCCTTGAACCGCCGCGTCGAGGTGCTCGTCGAAAAGAGGCTGTGAGATGTTTATCCTGCGCTTCCTCTGGGCGGTCCTGACATCGCGCTGGCTGTGGACGCTGATCGGCATCACGCTGCTGTCCCTGGTCATCTGGGTGTTCGGTCCGATCGTCAGGGTCGGTCCGTATTCGCCTTTCGATTCCGACAATGTGCGCATTGCCATGATCGCGGGGCTGATCATCTTCTGGCTGATCTGGTTGATCGTCGCCCAGCGCCGGGCGATCCGCGCCAACCGCATGTTCGTCGCCGAGATCGCAGCACCCGTAGCGGAAAAGCCGCTCAGCCCCGGCGAAGAGAACGTCGCCGCCGTCGGCGCCAAATTCGCCGAAGTGATGGCCGAACTGAAACGCCGCAAGCTCGGCGGACGCAAGTTCCTGCGCGAGATGCCGTGGTACGTGATCGTTGGGCCGCCGGCCACCGGCAAGACCACCGCCTTGCGGCAGTCCGGACTGAATTTTCCGATCGACCTCACCGACGATTTGCAAGGCGTCGGCGGCACGCGCAACTGCGACTGGTTCTTTTCCGAGAGCGCCGTTCTGATCGACACCGCCGGCCGCTATGTCCAGCAGGAGAGCCAGCCCGATGTCGACGCGGCGGAATGGCTGGGCTTCCTCGACCTTTTGAAGAAGCATCGCGGCCGCCGCGCGCTCAACGGCGTGATTGTCGCGCTGTCGATCGACGTGCTGTCGGAGGGCGACGAAGCCATCAAGGCGCATGGCCGCAAGATCCGCCGCCGGCTGGCCGAGCTCAACGACCGGCTCGAAATCCGCCTTCCGGTCTATTTGATGCTGACCAAGGCCGATTTGATCAAGGGTTTCGAGGCTTTCTTCGGCGGCCTGTCCACAGCCTCGCGCGAACAGGTGTGGGGAACGACCTTCGCGCTGGATGCGCGCGTCGATGCCAAGACCATCGAACGCGAAATTTCGACGCTGGCGACGGAGCTCGAGCGGCGGCTGGTGCCGCGCCTGGAAGACGAGGACAAGCTCGCCGCCCGCGCCGAGATCTTCAGGTTTCCCGCCCAGCTGTCCAGCCTGTCCGAACCGATCCAGGTGCTGGTCGAGGCGATGGTCGGCGAAAGCCGCTATGAAGAGGCAGCCTGGCTGCGCGGCCTCTATCTGACTTCAGCGACGCAGGAAGGGGCGCCCATCGACCGGCTGACCGCTGCGCTGTCGTCGTCCTTCGGCCTGCCGCCACGGCGGGCCCTGCCCGCGCAAAGGGTGGAGAAACGCAGCTTCTTCCTGAAGAACCTGCTCACCGAAGTCATCTTCAAAGAGGCCGGCCTCGGCACGTTCGATCCGCTGGCGCAGCGCCGCCGCGCCTGGATCTGGCGCGGTGCGGCGGCTGCGTGTGCTGCGGCAGCCGTGCTGGCCGGCGGGCTGTTCACTTGGTCCTATTTCGACAACCGCAACGCGATCACGGCGCAGGCGAGCCAGTTCGAGGCGCTGCAAACGCCGCTGACCGCAACTGCCGCAAATCCGGCATCGGTGCAGCAGCCTGCCATAGACGGCGCACTCGAGGCGATGGACGCGGTCGCGAATGCCCGGACAGCACCGCCAGGCGCAGCCCAGGATCTGCTGGGGCCATCGGCCTCGGCGGAGCTGGTGCGGGCACAGACCGACACTTACGACCACGCCCTGCGCAACGTGCTCGAACCACGGATGGTGGCGCTGCTCGAGGCGACCATGTGGCGGCAGATCCGCGATCCGGATTTCATGCTCGGCGCATTGAAGACCTATCGCATGATGACGGGCCTGTCGCAGATGGACCCCGATTTCGCCCAGAACTGGTGGGTGAACATCCTGCCGGAATTCGCGGCCGCAGCACCCTTTCCGACCGCCGATGCCGAAGAGCATCAGCTTGCCGCCATCCGCCGCATGGCGGTCGACGAAAGCTATGTCGCGCCCGACCAGGCGCTGGTCGCCGAAGCGCTGAAAACAGTGTGCACGATCTCGTTGCCGGCGCGGGCCTACAAGCAGTTGCTGGCCGATCCGGAGGTGGCCGGGCTCAAGGAGTGGATCCCGGCCAATTTCGCCGGCCCCAATGGCGGCAAGGTGTTTGCGCGGCGTTCGGACAAGACGCTTCGCGTCGGCATTGCCGGAGCGTTCACCTATGCCGGCTTCCACGACGCCATTCTCGACCGCATCGACGATGTCGCCGCCCAGGCGGCGCTCGATCGCGCGGTTTTCGCCGGCGGCTGCTCGGAAAATTCCGAGACCTCGGTCTCGGCGCTGTCCGAGGATATTCTAAAACTCTACTATGACGACTACATCGCGCAATGGGACAGCTTCCTGCGCGACATGCGGCTCGCGCCATTGACCGATCTCAATGTCGCCAGCGAAAACCTGAAGGACCTCTCGAGTGCCGATTCAGCCTTGAAGCGGCTGCTGACGGCGGTCGTTCAGGAGACCGAACTGACGCGTTCCGACGACGCGCCCGCCGACAACAAGGCGGCGGCCAAGGGTGCCTCGAAACTGCTCGGCAAGTTGGGCAAACTCGGCAAGCTGGCGACAAGCGGTGCGAAACTGCTGCCCCGCGCCGGCTCAGCCACAGAGGTGGACCTGACCGGCAATCTGGTGGCCGAACATTTCAAGCCGCTGAAGAGCACCATTGCCGAGGTCGACGGCCAGCCGCCGGCGCTGGATGCCGCCGTCGTCGCGCTGACCGCGCTGTCGAACGTTTTGCAGACGGTCACCGCCAACCCCAATCCGCAGGATGCCATCAAGAAGCAAGGCGGCCTTGCCGAACTGACCGGTGCGGTCGCCAGGCAAGCACAGATCCTGCCCGATCCTATCAACGTCTGGCTTAGCGGAATTGCCGGTGACACCAGCAATCTGACGCAGAAGGCGGTCACGTCGGAGCTCAACGCCATCTGGCGGGCGGACATATTGCCGTTCTGCCAGGCGGCGCTGAACGACCGCTATCCATTCAGTCCCGACAGCGCTGTGGACGTCAATGTGCGTGATTTCGCCCGTTTGTTCGGGCCGGCCGGACTGATCGACGGTTTCATCAACGACCACCTGATCAACTATGTCGACACCACCAGCCAGCCATGGAAATGGCGCGCCGATTTCGGCCTCGATCCTTCGGCGCTGGCGGCGTTCGAGCAGGCCAGGCATATCCGCGACGATCTCTTTCCCGGTGGCACCGGACCGGTGATGAGCTTCACGCTCGAACCGAAGGACCTGTCTCCCAACGTCACGCGGGTCACGCTCAATCTCGATGGTCAGACGCTGGTCTACTTCAACAATGCGACGCGGCCGCAACCGATGACCTGGCCGGGCAAGGACGGCACCGGGGTCATTTCGCTCGCCTTCCAGCCCATCGACGGATCGCCCGAAATCATGCTCAACGAGACTGGCAGTTGGGCGTGGCTGAGGATGCTGCGCAACGGCCGTTTCGCCGGCACGTCGCTCTCCGATGTCTACAGCCTGCGCCTGGGCACGAAGGGAATGTGGGCCGATTTCGAACTCAAGGCCGCCAGCGTCGAGAACCCCTACAATCTGCAGATGTTCAAGAAATTCTCATGTCCGCCGCAGATATGATCTTGCCCGGCTTTTACGGCAAAATGCCCGCCACCGGCGACTTCGTGACGCGGCGGCTGTCGGGCGACTTTGTCCGCGGCTGGGACCGCTGGCTGGCGCAGCATCTCGTCCCGCTGTTCGGCTCGGAATTTTGGCCAGGCACAACCGCGCTGCGCTTTCTGGCGGGTCCGGTATCCTTCGGCGCATCGGCAGGCATCATCGTGCAAAGCGCCGACAGGGTCGGAAGGAAATTTCCTTTGAGCGTCGTCGCCCAGCTTGCCGAAGCTCCCATTCAATTCGCCGACGCCGAGGCGTGGTTTGCCAGCATCGAAGCGGCGGCCACCGCCGCCCAGAATGGCGAGCTGACGCCCGACGAGTTGGATGCCGCGCTGGCCGGACTGCCGGTGCCATCCGTCGAGGCAGGCGACGAGATCATCGGCGATATGGTGATGTGGACGGCCCGTTCGGACATTTTCGACATCGATCCGCAATCGCCGCAGGCGACTTTGGAACAGATCCTCGCTGCCAGCTGGGAGACCAGCTGATGCAGATCTGGAACCAGATGGGCTATCCGCACCAGTTCACCATGGCCATGGACAAGGCCGGCCATGAATGGATTGTCGTGGTCGTCAAAGGCACGTTCGACTTCCCCGCCAAGCCGGGCGGACTGGTGCAAAAATCGGCGGAGCAGGTGCCGCTGGTGATGGCCGACACACAAACCGGCGTGCCTGGCTACTCGGCCACGCTGTGGGAGACCGACTTCGCCTTCCGCAAACCGCGCTGCGACGTGATCGCCAATGGCTGCGCCTACGCGCCGGGCGGGCGCCCGGCCGAGCGCGTGCCGGTCGGCATCAAGGTTGGCAATTGGTCAAAACTGTTCGAGGTCGTCGGCCACCGCGAATGGCGCTCCATCGGCCCGGTTTTTACCGCCACAGCGCCGCAACCCTTCCTGAAACTGCCCATCTCCTATGACGTCGCCTGGGGTGGTGTCGACAGGCTCGACCCGGAGGACAAGCTCCCCGGCAGCTACAAATACAACCCGGTCGGGACCGGCTGGTCGCGCACCAAGAACCAGCGGCTGATCCCCGGCCTGCGGCTGCCGAACACCCAGGCGGTCGGCGAAGAGGTCCGCTCGCCATTCGGCGACTACAAGCCGATGAGCTTTGGCCCGATGGGCCGTGGCTGGCCGGGCCGCATCGAACATGGCGGCACTTACGACGACAACTGGACCAAGAACATCTTTCCGTTCCTGCCGCCGGACTTCGACGAGCGCTATTTCCAGTCGGCGCCGTCCGACCAGCAGATCGACCTGCCGAGAGGTGGCGAGGTCGTGCAGCTGGTGAACCTGACGCCCGAGGGGCGCACAGGTTTTAGGCTACCCGCGACGGCGCTGCCGCTCACCTTGTTCAAAGGCCGCGCCAAGTCATTCGAAGGCGAGGTCTACCCGGACACGATCCTGTTCGACGCGGAGAGCAGACGGTTCTCACTGGTCTGGCGCGTATCGCAGCGGATCAAGCGAACCATCCTCGACTTCACGGAAGGTTGGGTCGGGCCGCCGACGCCGGCCATGCTGAGGGCGCGCGCGACAGGTCGTACCTATATCCGCGCCAACGGCACCGCGCCCGAGGAGGAAGACGCATGACCTCCCCGATCGAGATCGTTTCGGTTGGTATGGTGACGGCCGTTGGCCTCGATGCACCCTCTGCTTGCGCAGCGATGCGCGCCCGGCTCGACGGCTTTCAGGAAACGCGTTTCACCGGCTCGCCCGCGGGATGGCTTACGGGTGCACCCGTGCCGCTGCCACGCAACTGGATCGGCGAGAAACGAATGGCCCACCTGGCGGCCGGGGCCATAGCGGAGGCTTTCGACAATCACCCGCAAGCGCGAGGGCAGACGGCGCTGATCCTCTGCCTTGCGGAAGAAGATCGGCCCGGCCGGCCGGTGCGGGACAATCTTGCACTGCTGCGCCGGATCAGCGAGATCGTTGAAATAGAACCGCATCTGCGCTCTCGCATCGTGGCTTTTGGCCGTCCGTCCGGCCACGTCGCGTTCGATCAGGCGCGCAGGCTGATTGCTTCGGGCGAAGCGCCCTATGTCATGATCGCGGGTGTCGACAGCTATCTGACGGCACCAACGATTTCCCACTATCTCAGCAAAGGCCGCCTGCTGACGGCAGACAATTCGAACGGCTTCATTCCAGGCGAAGCTGCAGCGGCGGTGCTGTGCACCCGCCCGCGCAATGGCGGTTTCAGGCTCTTCGGGCTCGGTCTTTCGCGCGAGGCGGCTTCGATCTACAACGGCCAGGATTTGCCGTTGCGCGCCGACGGCATGACAGCCGCCTATGATGCGGCGTTCCACGAGACCGGGATCGAGATGAACCGGCTCGGCTATCGCATCGCCGATCTGATCGGCGAGCAGTACTGGTTCAAGCAGACTGCGCTGGCCTCGATCCGCCTCCTGCGAGGGCGCCACGAGTTCCAGGACCTGTGGTCACCCGCGGAGTCGCTTGGCAATATCGGAGCCGCAGCCGTTCCAACAATGGTCGGCATGGCCTGGACCGCAGCCGGCAAAGGATATGCCGCCGGCAATCCGGTTCTCATCGAGGCATCGTCCGATGCCGGTGCCTGCGGCGCCGCGGTGTTCGCTTACGGGAGAACGGCATGACGGTGTATGCCAATGGCCTCGAGGTTGCCTGCAAAGCGCAAGCGAACCAGGTTATCGCGGCTTTTCCTTACGTCTGCTTCACGCCGCCGCAAACGCCGGCAACCCCACCCGGCGTTCCGGTTCCCTATCCGACGTTTGGGATGGACAGTGACACCGACAGCGGCACCGGCACGGTCAAGATCGGCGGCAAGACGGTCACTCAGAAGAACAAATCCTATTACACCAAATGCACCGGCAACGAGGCTGGCTGCGCGCCCAAGAAGAACCTCATCACCTCCGTGAACACGGGCAAGGAATACGCCCATGCCTGGTCGGGCAACGTCAAAATGGATGGTGAGCCGATCAGCCGTTTCACCGACATTTCGTCGAACGACCATGCCTCCCCCACGGCCGGCGGACCGCCAATGCCCAAGGTCGCCACGGCCACGGTGGCGACCTTCAAATGCTCCGACCTCGAAATCAAGCCTTACAAGGAGCTGGAATGCCCGGACGGTTATGAGAAGGAGCATACCGTCGAGGTCCAGTTCTTCACCGCCGAAGGCGTTCGCGACCTGACGCTGGATTGCTGCAAGGCCTATGACGACAAGGAAGCGCCCTGCATTTGCATGAAGGCAAAATGGCTGGCGGGCGAAGGTGCGAAGGCCAAGGCGGCCGGCGTACCGACCAAAAAGATAATCGGCAAGAAACGCAAAACCCCGCACAACTTCAAGTCGGCAGACGCCCGCAACTGGCTGAGCAACAATTCGGCCGGCAAGCTCGGTGATTTTACCGACACTTGCGTGAACAGCACGGTCAAGAACCTGGATGACCCGAAAATTCCGCCGGCCGTGCATGCCGCTGCGACGGAGTGCCTGAAGACTGCCAACATGGAATACATGAAGAAGAGCATGAACAAGTCCGAGCAGGAGGTCAAAGACAAGACGGCCTGCCATGGCAGTTGTCCGAAGGCGAAGGATCAGGCTCGCCTCGTGCAGGTTGCAAAAAAACGCCTGAAGAAAGCCGCCGGAGGGGAGTCCGTGGTCGTGACAGCGGCGGACGTCGCTCCCTCGAAAGTGTCCTGTTAGCCGACCGACCGGCTCTCGGGGAACCGCAGCCACATCTCAGGAGGATGACGCGGATGAAAATGGACAAGGAAGACCTCGAGGGGTTCGCAACCGACAGCGACACGGACATCGAATGCCTTCAGATCGCGCCCTTGGGCGGAGGCAAGGCGGCCATTCTGTTCCTGCTCAGCGATGCCGACTATGTCACGACAGTCTCGGTGATCTTCATCGTCGATGATTTCAACCCCAAGACAGCGCGGGGCTTCCTGGTGACCTCCGAATGGCTGATGTCGCTTTCGGCTGCGCCTTCAGGCGAGTTGTTCGCGCTGGAAGCCACGACCTGGATCTGGCGCAATGCCGATGCCAACTGGGCGCGTGACAAGGTCAGCCAGAAGAGCCTCAGGCAAGTCTGGGCCGAAGATTCCGGCGGACCGATTGCCGTCGGCACGGACGGCGTGGCGTACCGGCTGGCCGGCTCGCAATGGCAGCCCATCGCCCCGCTTGGATCCAATGAGTATCTGGATGTTCACGGGCATCCGAAACATGGCATCTACGCCTGCGGCGAGATGGGCACCATTCACCAACTGGTGGGCGCGGGCTGGCGCCCGCTGGATGTGCATCGGCACGACCGGTTTCGCGGCATCGACATTGCGCCGGACGGCAAGATAAGGGTCGCGGGCGACGATGGTGTCTGCCTGTGCATCGCGGATGAGGAAGTGACCCAGATCGAGGCTGCCGCTGACATGACCTATCTCGCCGTGCGCAGTTTCAAGGGCAAGACCTACTGGGGCGACGAAGCTGGCCTCAATATCGAGGTGGGCGGCGCGCTTGAGCCATTCGAGGACACCGGCATCGCGTCGGACCTGCGCAGCGATGGCGAATTCCTCTATGTGGCCGGTATCGATACCGCCTGGCGCTTTGACGGCCGCAAGTGGAAAACACTTACCCTCGTCTATGACGAAGGCCTTCGGCTGACGTGACCGCGCCGGGTTGGGCCGAGCATCTGCCCAGTACCCGCAAGTTGGCGGACGGCGGTCCTAATGCCCGTTCTCCGATAGATACGCCCGCACTTTGGCGAGGTCGAGTTCGGCGATCCGCGCCGGCGCGCCATTCACCAGCATGCGGAGCACGAACATTTCACCTGCCTCCGGATATTCGGCATAAAGCAGTTCGGCGATCTCCTGCCCCACCTGGCCCGCGACCCGAAGGCCATCGAGATGAGCGTCCAGCCGTTCGACAAGGCGCGCGAGGCGCTCCTCGTCCATGTCGGGGTTTTCGTCAGGGTGCAGCAAATGGTGGTCGTAGACGGTCCACAGAAATGCCGCCATTTCCGCATGCTGTCGCACAATCTCGCGAAGAACGACCTTCGGCATCAGTTTAGGTTCACCGACCCGCCCCGGATACGGTTCGTGGCGCTGGCATGGCTTGTCACGTAGGTGCCGCGAATGGTGATGCGGCCGTCCTTCTCCATGATGATCGTCGCCTTGCCGCAGCGAAGCTCGACACGCTCGTCACCCGTTATGGTTACGCGCTCTCCGTCGCGTATGACCTGGGCGGCGGCGGATTTGCGCGACGGCTCGACAATCCGGCCGACGATGAGTGGTCGGTTCGGATCGCCCTCCTGGAAAAGCAGCGCCACCTCGGCGCCGATCATCGCCGATGTCAGCTCGGTCAGGCTACGCGCCGGGATCGCTGTTTCCTGCGGATTTCCGGGAAACACGACCAGTGGCGCGTCCTCACCGAAGCCCAGGAATATGCCGATCACAACGCCTTCGATTCGCTCTACAACCTGTGTCATCGTCCGCCTTCAATTCTGCTTAATTTCCGAACCCTTCATCGTGATGTCGCTCGAGGCCTTCATATTGATCTTGCCCGAGCCCTTGACGGAAATGTCCTTGCCCTCGATGGTGATCGTACCGTCTTTCTTCATCGTGATCGTCGCGGAACCGCATTTCAGGGCGATGGAATCGCCCGCCTCGAGCACAAACGTCTTGCCTACATTTATGGTCGCGTCCTCGCCGACCCGGACCATGCTGCCTTTTGCGACCTTGAGCTCATGGGCCGCACCAATTTCGGTGACATCGTTGCTCGCGATCTTGGTGTTGCGATCCTTGCCGATCTGAGAAACCTTGCTGCCGGCAATTGCGAAACTCTGGTCCGCGCCGATCTGGACACTCTGGCTGGCGGCAATTTCCCAACCATCCGAAGCACCGATGTTATGGCTCTGCGCAGCACCAACCGTAACCGACCGCGTCGCGCCGATGGTGTTTGTCTGCGGCCCGCCGACGCTTCGTGTCTCGGATGCACCGACGGTATCGATGCGGGCGGCGCCGACAGTGACGGTCTGGACAATCCCGACGGTCTGCGAGTGGTTGGAGCCGATCGTCTCCGTCGAGTTCGAACCGATGCCAATCGTCTCATTCGACCCCACCGTCAGCGAGCGGTTCTTGCCCACTGTCTCGGTGTCGTTCGAGCCGATATTCGTGGTCTGGTCGACGCCGACCTTGACCGTCTTGTTGTTGCCGACGTCCTCATCGAGGTTGTGGCCGACGGAATGCTTGGCGTCGTGGTCGATGCGGTCGGACTGGTCGTGCTGGACGAGCTTGGTGCGGTCGTGCTTGATCAGAAGGTGGTGGTCCTTCTGCGCCTGGAAATTGACCAGTTCGGAGCCGGCCTTGTCCTCGAACATCAGCTCGTTGTAACCGCCGCCGCCTTTCGAAGAGTTGGATTTCCAGCCCGATTGCGTTGCGTTGCCGGGCAAGCCGTAGGGCGGCATCTGCGAGGCGTTGTAGACCCTGCCGGTGATGATCGGCAGATCAGGGTCGCCTTCCAGGAAGTCGACGATCACCTCCTGGCCGATGCGCGGTATCTGGATGAAGCCCCAGCCGCTGCCGGCCCAGGTCTGCGAGACACGGACGAAGCAGGAACTGTTTTCGTTCTTCTTGCCCAGGCGGTCCCAGTGGAACTGCACCTTCACCCGGGCATATTTGTCGGTGAATATCTCCTCGCCGGAAGGGCCGACCACCGTCGCCGTCTGCGGCCCGCGCATGATCGGCCGCGGCGTGATCCGCGGCGCGCGATAGGGCAAGGCAGTCGGTGCGACACCCAGCACGAGTTTGAAATTCTCGCTGTGGGCCTCGTTCTGGGTTCTGTAGCCCGGGTCGAACAACCTGTATTCGGCGCTGACCACCAGATACTCCTGGTTCTGGTCATCGCGCGGAAAGCTTTCCAGCTTGAACGTGCAGCCGGAATGGAGGCCGCGCACGGTTCCGACGGCAGTGATGCGCTGGTGCACGGCCTGGAGTTCCTCGCGCCGGATACCGGCCAGAGTGTCGCCGCGCCCGACATCGAGATGCGCCCCAGGCTGGCGATAATTCTCGCCGGCAGCTTCCTTGTGGCTGAACGGCTGGGCCGACTTCGCCATCAGATCGGCCCCAGGCTTCTGGAAATCATAGTCGGTATGGGCATAGGCCCCCGGCCGCACCGAACTGCCAGGAATCCATTCGGTGATGTATTCGACGTCGCGCCGCGAGCCCTGCCCCTCGAAATTATAGGGTATCTTCTCGTAGCCCGGCGCCGGCTTCAGCTTGCTCATCGCGTCGCACAGAACGAGCGTGTGCTTGCCCTCGTCATGCTCGAAGAAATAGAAGATGCCTTCGTGCTCGAGCAGGCGCTGGACGAAATCGAGATCGCTCTCGTCATACTGCACGCAGTATTCGCGCGACGGGTACGACCCCTGCAGCCGCTTCTCGAATTTCGCCGTACCGTATTTCGAGAAGATCTTTTCGACGATCTCGACAGCGGTCATGTTCTGGAAGATCCGGCAATCGGTCGCATTGCCGAGAAACCAGAGCCACGGCCTGACGACCGCTTCGTAATAGGCCAGCCGGTCCTCGATGCGGGTCAGGCGGAACTCGGACACCAGGCCGCTGAACCACCGTTTTGGATCGGATTCTCCTTCGACCGAAACCACGCCCCCCAGCATCTTCAGCGGATCGATGTCGGAGTTGGGCCCGACGAAGCCGACCGTATAGGCAAAGCAGCGGCTGATCTCGTCGCGGCCGACAAGATGCGTGAAGGTCAGCTCGGCGCCGACCGGTGTCTGCACAACCGTGGCACGTTCGTTCGGCATGGGTCGTGCCCCTCCTGGACGCGGCCGCCGGCGCGGTGGATTTGAAGTTCCCGCCATCTCATCAGGAACTTTTCAGGACCCGCCGCACCAGGCCATGTTGAGCCTACCACATGTTGTCGCGCCGACCAAAGAGGACGCACGGTGGAAAATCCTTACCCTGTCGATGCATTGCCTCGAAACGCTGCTGTCCTGTTGTATGTGCAAACTGCTAGAATGTGGAGTATCGGTCAGTGTTCGACGGCGATCCTGGATGTACATCAGTCTGCAAATCAACAATGTCGACGCCTTGCCTGCGGGCATCTCGACCGGCTACGCGGCGCGGGATCGCAGCTTCGAAATCGGACGCGATGCTTGCGACTGGACCTTGTCGGACCCCGACAAATTCATCTCGGGCCGGCATTGCGAGGTCCGCTACGTGGCAGGTGCGTTCTGGCTGCACGACGTCTCGCGCAACGGAACCTACATCAACGGGTCAAGCCAGCGCATGACCGGCCCGCATCGACTGGGCAGCGGCGACCGGATGCTGATCGGCCGTTATGTCATCTTCGTGTCGATCGACGAGGAGCGGGTCGCGACCGGCCATCCAAGCCACGGTTCGACGCAGCGCGAAATGCCGGCTGCGGCAGGCCGGTCGCTGGAATTCGGAGATGGGCCGTTCTTCGACCCCGCGGAACAACGGTCCGGGCAGCGCGGTGCCGCATCGACGTTCCCGTCACAACCGCCTTTGCCCTCGACAAGAGACGAAGTGCTGCGGGAAATCGCGATCGCGGCCGGCATCTCGCCGGAACTACTGCAATCGCGCGACCCGCATGAAGTTGCGGCCGAGATCGGCGCGGTGCTGCGGACGGTGGTCGAGGAACTGACCTTGCTGCTGAAGGCGCGCGCGGCGGCGAAAATGCTGGCCAAGAGCACGCAGAGAACGATGATCAGCGCCGCCGACAACAACCCGCTGAAATTCGTCCCGGGAACCGACGACATACTCGAGATCATGTTCGCACGGCGCCGGGCCGGCTATCTCGATGCCAGGCGCAGCATCGAGGATGCGTTCCGCGATCTCAAGACCCACGAATTCGCCACCTATGCCGCCATGCAGGCGGCGCTGTCGCGGCTGCTTGACGACCTGTCTCCGGAAGCGATCGGAAGAAAGCTTCCGCCGACGTCGTTCTCGTCGAAAAAGAGCCAGGCCTGGGACGCTTTTGTCGCGACCTGGCGAACCATGGAGGAAGCACACGAGAACGGCATGTTGGACATATTCCTGGCCTATTTCAGCGAAGCCTATGCCAAAGCCGACAAGCAGAAATAGGCGCTTCCGGGGCGCGTTGCAGCCGACGAAGATACCTCTTCGGCGCGCGGCATCCGGTTCCAATCGAGAATTTCCGGGATTACGATCGCATACGACAATTCGCCAAGCGGGTAAGGCTGATCGACCTGGGGGTCTGCGGCAAATGTCATCTTACAGCGGGATAGTAAGGAGTAGCCGACCGTCCTCAAGACACTGCCCTGCTGCGCAGGGCTCGCCTTTGCGTTACCTGGCCGCGAAGAGCTCTGCGCCTGTCCGGCAAGAGCGCGGGCGTCAGGCGCGGACGGACGATCGGCCATGAACTCGAAGGACGATCCTTTCGGCCCGGCGGGCAAGACCGTCATTCGCGCCACGCCACGGCGTGAGCGAAAACCGGCGCCGATCCCACAGGAGCCCGCCGAGGATGGCGGGCAACGCTCGCCGGTCAAGGAGTCGACCGTGTTCGATCCCGGCGTCGGCCGGCATACGCCGCCTGGTTGGACATCAGGGACCGTGCTTTATCAGGGAACTCCTCCTGTTGCGGCAGGAAGCGGCGCTTCCGCTGCGAAGCCGGCGCCGGCTCTGCCACAGGAGACCCTGCTCGATATCACCGACAGTGTCCGATATTCTGCGGCAAACCCGATCCTTGCCGCGGCCGCACCCTTGCTGATGCTGTTCGGCCAGCTCAGGCTTGTCCCCGTCGAGAGACGAGCGGAGCCGTTGGCCGAACATGTCGCTGAGGCGATCGATAAATTCGACAGGACACTGGAGAAATCAGGTGTTGCCGAAGAGGATGCGCGGATTGCTAAGTTCGTCCTTTGCGAAACAGCCGACGATCTCATCGGCAACCTGCCTTGGCCACGCAAGGACACCTGGGCGCAGCACAGCATGCTGTCGCAGTTCTTCCACGTCGAGCCTAACGGGACAGGCTTTTTCGAAGCGCTGAACAAGGTCCTGGCCAGCCCGGAGACACACTACGATCTGCTCGAACTGATGCATGTCTGCCTGTCGCTGGGGTATGAGGGCCAATATCGCGGCCTGACACGCGAAGACACCAATCTCGAACGCGTTCGGCGCGACGTCTACGAAACGCTTCGCTATTTCAAGCCTCGCGCCGACGAGGACATCTCGCCTCGCTGGCAAGGCTTGGCGGCGACGATGTCACAATCGTCGACACGCCTGCCGCTGTGGGCCGTCGCGGCAGCGGCAACGGCGCTGCTGACAGCGGCGTTTTTCGCACTACGGGTCTTCATCACCAATGAAGGCGACGCCACCGCCGGTGAATTGCTGGCTCTCACGCCATCGACGCCGATCGCCATCGAGCGCGCGAGCGTGGCGCCGTTGGCCGAGCCGGTGAAAGTCACTCCGCCTGCAGCCACAACCACGCAGATCGACCGCATCCGCTCGGCACTGGCCAAGGACGTCGAAGCCGGCGGACTGACCGTCGGCACGAAGGGCGACTTCATCGTCGTGGAAATCAACAATCTCCTGCTGTTCCAGTCCGGCCGGGCCGAGGCGAAGCCGGGGTTCCAGCCCATAGCCACTGATATCGCAGCCGCCCTGGAACCCGAGCGCGGACCGATCAGGATCGTCGGCCACACCGACAATGTGAAGCCGCGAAAATCGAGCCCGTTCAAGTCCAACTTCGACCTGTCCGTCGCCAGGGCGAAGGCCGTCGAAACGATGATGGCGCCGAAGTTCAGCGATCCTTCGCGGCTGACCGTCGACGGCAAGGGCGAGGACGAGCCGATCGCCGACAATGCGACGCCGGAAGGCCGCGCCAAGAACCGCCGTGTCGATGTGATGATCGCCAAGGAGGAAACATTGTGAGCACGGCCGGTTGGAAGCGCCGATGACGCGTTGGCTGCTGCAGATCTTCAGCATGATCGCGCTGGCCGGTTTTTCGGCGGCCGTGTGGTTTGCCGGACCGTTGATCCGCTTCGCCGACAGCCGCCCTCTCGGGCCTGTCTGGCTGCGCGCGGCAATCATCGGTGTGATCGTGGCGACCGTGGCGATCATCTACGGATTGCGCTTCTGGAAGATGCGCAAAGCGCAAAAGGCGCTGGAGACCGTCGTTGCCCGCAACGACGACAGGGACAGCGACTCGCAGGTGCTCGAAGCGCGCATGAACGAAGCGATCGCCGCGCTCAAACGGTCGAGCGGCAAGCGCAATTTCCTCTATGAGGTCCCCTGGTACATCATCATCGGCCCGCCCGGCGCAGGCAAGACAACGGCACTTGTCAATTCCGGCCTGAATTTTCCGCTGGCCGGTTCGGGTGATGCCCAGCCAGTCGCCGGCGTTGGCGGCACACGCGCCTGCGACTGGTGGTTTACCGATCAGGCCGTGTTGATCGACACCGCCGGACGCTACACGACGCAGGAGTCCAATGCGCAGAGCGACAGCAAGAGCTGGCTCGCCTTCCTGGCGCTGCTCAAGAAATACCGCGCACGCCAACCGATCAACGGCGTCATCCTGGCGATCAGCCTTGCCGATCTCATCGGCCTCGACGATCAGCAGCTTGACGCTCATGTCGTCGAGATACGCAGTCGCCTGCGGGAAATCCACGAGACGCTGAAAATCCAGTTTCCGGTCTATCTGCTGTTCACCAAGGCCGATCTTGTCGTCGGATTCATGGACTATTTCGGCGGTTTCGACGAGCCGCGCCGACGCAAGGTCTGGGGCGCGACATTCCAGACCGCCGATCGCACCAAGAACATGGCCGCCGAGGCTCCGGCCGAATTCGATGCACTGGCAAGACGCCTGGTCGAGGAGATGCCCGACCGCCTTCAGGAAGAGGCTGACCCGGCCGCGCGCATATCGGTCTTTGGCTTTCCGGCGCAGTTTGGCGCGCTGAAGGTTCGAATTACGAGTTTTGTCGCCGGCCTGTTCGATCCGGGCCGCAGCCAGGTGAATGCCAGCCTGCGTGGGCTCTATTTCTCGTCAGGCACGCAAGAGGGGACGCCCATCGATCAGGTGTTGGGCGCGATCGGCCGCAGCTTCGGCAGCAATTCCCGCGCCCATCTTTCCGGAAGCGGCAAAAGTTTCTTTCTGCATGATCTGCTGACAAGCGTCATTTTTGCCGAATCCGGTTGGGTTTCGTACGACAAATCGGCGGCAAGGCGTGCGGCGATCGCCCGATTTGCCGGGCTTAGCGCCATCGCCTTGATCGCCGCGGCGGCCCTCGGAACGCTCGCCCTGAGCTTCACCGCCAACAGGTCGCTGATTGCCTCCACCACGCAGGCCATGGGCCAGTACCGCACGACGGCGGACGCGCTGCTCAAAAGCACCGAGGTGACCGATGTCGACCTCGAAAACGTCATCGGCCCGCTCGACCAGTTGCGCGATCTGCCGGCCGGGTTCGAAACCGGCGACGCACCGACACCGATCGAGGAGACGTTCGGCCTCAGCCAGCGGGACAGACTGCTTTCGGCGTCCAGGACGGCTTACCGGCAAGCGCTGGAGCGCATGTTCCGATCGCGTCTGCTGATCCAGGCCGAGCGGACGATCCAGGCCAAGATGGCCGATCCCGCCGCGCTCTACGAACCGTTGAAAATCTACCTGATGCTCGGCGGCAAGGCGCCGAAGGTCGACGACGCCTTGATCATCTCCTGGATGAAGCAGGATTGGGAGCAGAACCGCTATCCGGGCGAAAACAACCGCCCAGGACGCGAGCAGCTCGAAAAGCACCTGCGCGCCATGCTTGCCCTGGACGACGCCTATGATCCGGTTTTCGAACTGAACCAGCCGCTCGTCGAGGCCGCCCAGCGCTCGCTTGGGCGGATGAGCCTTGCCGACCGCGCCTCCGCCTTGATCAAGTCGGCGGTATATTCAGCGGCGCTGGAGGATTTTTCGGTTTCCGTCAAAGGCGGCCCGGAGTCGCAGCTGCTGTTCGAGCGTGTCGACGGCGGCGACCTGTCAGGCCTTCGTGTTCCCGGCCTCTATAGTTGGGCCGGCTTCAACCATTTCTATCTCGGGCAACTCTCGCGCATTGCGCAGACGCTCGTCGACGACCAGTGGGTGCTCGGTGGCGGCGGCGAGCAAGGCGGCATCGATCAGGAACTGCTCAAGCTCGGCCCCGAACTTCTCGATCGCTATGGCAAGGAATTCGCAACGGCGTGGAACAGCGTTCTCGACGGGTTGAAATTCAAAGCTATGCTGAAGGACAAGCCGCACTATATCGCGCTTTCTGCCGTCGCCTCACCAACCTCGCCGATCGAACAGCTGTTTACGGCGATCGCCGACGAAACCGCCCTGACGCGCGACGCAGCTTCCGGCCAAGACACGAGCACCGGGGTCGAAGCCGGCACGGTTCAAGGCCAATCTCCGGACGCAGCAAAGATGGCCAAGGGCCTAGCGCGCATCGGCATACAAATCGCCACCGGAAAATCGCAAAGCCGTGCCGGCATAGGATCCGCAGCAAACCAGAATCCCGGGGCCAATATCGAAGCGCAGTTCAAATCGTTCCAGGCCCTGGTGAGCGGTCCTGCCGGACGCCGGCCGATCGATGCCTTGACGCAGAATTTCCGCGACATCTACCAGAGCCTGCAACTGGCGACCGACGTGCCTTCACAGACGGAACGCGTCAACGCCAATCTGCAGCTGCAGATAGCCACCCTTCGCGCCAATTCCTCGCGCCTGCCCAAGCCACTCGCCAGAATGGTCAATGCGACGGCGGACGAGTTTGAAGGAAATGTCACAGAGACCTCGGTGGCGAATTTGAACCAGCTGCTCGACCAGGCGGTCACCGCGCCTTGCGAGGCGGCGATCAACGGCCGTTATCCTTTCTCCGGCAATGCCACCGAGGACATGGCGATGGCGGATTTCGCCAAACTGTTCGCTCCGGGTGGGCTGATGGACCGGTTCTTCGCGCAAAACCTCGCATCGCTGATCGACATGAGCGGTCAGGACTGGAGCTGGAAGCAGGATGCGCGCTTCGGCCGCGACCTGTCGAAATCGACGCTGAAAAGCTTCCAGCAGGCGGCCGAAATCCGCAGCGCGTTCTTTCCCCAGGGCGGTTCGACGCCCTCGATCAGCATCACCTTCACGCCGTTCTCACTGCATGGCGATGCCGATGCGGCGGTGCTCGATGTCGACGGTCAGACCGTGCAGAGCAACCAGGCGGGCAACGCGCCGAGCACCTTGACGTGGCCGAGCGGCGCGGCTTCCGGATCCGCCAGCCTGAGCCTGACGCCGGAGATGCCGGGCCGCGAATCCAGCATCAAGTTCGAAGGGCCGTGGGCGCTGAAGCGGCTCATGGACAAGGCGACCATTACCGGGACAGACAGCAATGTCGAAGCGCGCTTCGTGATCGGCGGGCGCGACGTCACCTATACGATCCAGACCGGCTCCGGCCCCAGCCCCTTCCTGCTTCCGGCACTTCCCGGATTCAGCTGTCCGAAGGCGTTTTGAGATGGGCTTCGAACCTTTCAACGCGTTGACACCCCGCATGAGCCGCAGGGACCCGGACCTTAATTTCGATACTTTAATGGCCGAGCCTGTGGCAGACTGGCACGAGCGGGCGCCCGGGAGTGCGCCGCAGAGGACGCGTGAGACGCGTTTGGTGGCAAGTTGAACGATGTCGCCCTTCCCTTTGACAGCTTCGGCGTGAGCCACAAGGGCTGTGTCCGCGAGCACAATGAGGACAACTATCTTCTCGAGCCGCGAACCGGGCTTTGGGTGGTGGCCGACGGAATGGGCGGGCATGAGGCCGGAGAGGTCGCCTCGGCCAGCATTGTCGACCATCTGGCCACGATCGGCATCGCAAGCTCCGCTCCGGATCTGCGGGCGCGTTTCGAGGACAGGCTGAGCCGGGCCAATGCCGAGATCCGCAGCATATCGGAATCGCGTGGCATCACCATCGGCTCCACGGTCGCCGCCCTGTTGGCGATGGACGGACGGTTCGCCTGCCTGTGGGCGGGCGACAGCCGGGTCTATCTGATCCGCAACGCCGCGATCTCGCAGATTTCGAAAGACCACACCGAAGTACAGGAACTCTTGGATCGAGGCATGATCAGCGCGGCCGAGGCGCTCACCTGGCCACGCCGCAATGTCATCACGCATGCGGTCGGCGTCAGCGACGACTTCGTCATCGATTTCCAGCAAGGCGAACTGATGCCGGGGGACATTTTCGTGCTGGCCACCGACGGGCTGACCGCACATGTCACCGACGCGGAGATCGAGGCCGCTGTGGTGTCGGCAACGCCTCAGGCGGCCGGCGAAAACCTGCTGGAAACGGTTCTGGCGCGAGGCGGAACGGACAATGTCACCATTGTGCTGGTAAAGATCGGAAACGGGCGCAATGGACAATCGCTCCACCCTGATCTGTCCAGAGCGGAGGGCTGAGGCTGATGAGCGCCGACGACAAGACGCGAATTTCGCCGCAGGTGGCCAACACCGCGGTCGGCACGCAGCTCAGCGGCATCTACGAACTTGACGAACGGATCGCATTCGGCGGCATGGGTGAGGTCTACCGTGGCCACAACATCCAGACCGGAGACCACGTCGCCATCAAGATCGTGCTGCCCGAGTTTGCCCGCGACCAGACGATCCTGTCCTTGTTCCGCAAGGAGGCCTCGATCCTCAACCATTTGTCGCATGACGCGGTCGTGCGATACCACGTCTTCACCATCGATCCGGGGATCGGCCGTCCTTACCTGGCCATGGAATTCGTTGACGGCGAGTCGCTGTTCGACATCATGCGGCGCGGGCCGATGCCGGTGGAAGAGGTGCGCAAGCTCTGCCATCGCCTCGCATCCGGCCTGGCCGCCGTGCATCAGGCCGGAGCAATCCATCGCGACCTCTCGCCCGACAACATCATCCTGCCAGGGGGCCGGGTCGACCGCGCAAAGATCATCGATTTCGGCATCGCGCGATCGGCGACCGTGGGCGGGGAGACGCTGATCGGCGGAAAGTTCGCGGGAAAATACAACTACGTTTCACCCGAACAGCTCGGACTGTACAGCGGCGACGTCAGCGAGCAGTCCGACATCTACAGCCTTGGGCTGGTGCTGGCTGCCGCTCTGCGCGGCAAGCCGATCGACATGAGCGGATCACAGTACGAGATCATCGAAAAGCGCCGGACCGTGCCCGATCTCTCCGACATCGACGACGATTTTCGCGGCATTGTCGAAGCCATGCTGCAACCGGATCCGCAAGACCGGCCGGTCAGCATGGCTGACATCGCCAGGATGACGCGCGGCGAAGACGAAGCAACAACGCCGCCGCCATCCAGGACACCCCGTGACCGTCCGGCTCTGCCAGCGGCCGAGCAAACCCTTGCTCCTGATCCCAAGCCCCAGCCATCCAATGTCGCGGGGCACAACGCGCCGGCGGCAACAGGCCCGGGCGAACAGCGCTTCGTCCCGCATGTCCGGCCCGCGCATTTGTCCGAGCCGCAGCCTTCGCCGATCGCCGGGCCGCCGCGCATGGCCGCGAGCAACGTCCCCGGAAAACCTGCGAAGACCCGAACAATCGCGATTGCCGCCTTGGCGACACTGGCTGTCGCCTCAGGCGCCGGCCTTTACCTGAGCGGCTTCATGACGCCGGCGGCGCCGACTGCCGGCAAGACGTCGCTTTCGCCCGAACCCTCGAAGCCTGTAGCGGAAACGTCGAAGCCGACCCCGACGGACAAGGTCGCGAGCGCCCCCGAGCCGGCAAAGCCGGTTGCGCCCGCGCAGCCGGAGGCCAGCGTCCCGCCGGCTGAAAAACAGCCAGAGGCCGCGGCGGCTCAAAAGCCGCAGCCGGCCGAGGCCCTCCCGAAGCAGCCGGCAATGGCAGCGCAACCACAAACGGAGGCGAACGCGCCGCCGGCTGCAAGCCAGGCAGATGCGAAGCCGGTGCAAACGCCCGAGCCGGCGAAGCCCATTGCTCCCCCGCAAACCCAGGAACCCCCGAAGCCTTCTGCAACGGTCGCGCAGCCGTCCGAAACGGCATCGCCGGCAATCCAGCCGGATACGATGGCCCGCAACAGTCAGACGGCAGCTCCAGCACCTGAGACGATAGCTCCAGTCCCGCCGGCCGAGAAGGCCGCAGCACCGCCGCCGGTCCTGCCAAAGGTTGTGGAGACCCCAAAGCCCGAGCCGCAGATCAGCCAGCCGGAAGCCAAGGCGGCCGTGCCGGCACCCAAACCGAGCGTGAGCCAGACGGATACCGCGAACGCCGAGGGCCAAAACGCATCGTCACCGCCGGCCAACCAGCCGGACCAACCAGTCGTCGCATTGAACCTGCCCAAACCGGCGATCCCGCCGGTCGTCGATGACAGTGCGCAACGGGTCTCCTGGGTTCGCGACTTCGGCGGCGGCGACTGTTTCTACGCGACCATGACGTCGTCGACCGACAAGGCCGCCGCGATCGAAGGTTTCGGCACGGCGGTCCAGCCATTCGAACGGATGCTCGGCGATTTCCAGGCAAAATTCCATGTCGAGCCGGACATCAGCGTCCGCCTCATCGAGCCGAGCCAGTGCGAAGTCACCAACTTTCTGCGCTTTCTCGGGCAGACCACGGCCGACAAGCCGCAGCTTGTTCTCGACCGGACATCGGTGCCGAACGGGACGCCGATCAGCGGCACGCTGGTGACGCGCGGCGGGCTCATTTCCAGCGTGCTGCTGATCGATCACAAGGGCATGGTGTTCAACCTCGACGACCGCATCGTCGCGCAATCCGACAGGGCTACCTTCAGCATCCCGATTGGCCTCGGCGCCGCCGACAAGGCCGCCGGGAAGGCCGTGCCGCAGATCATCATGGTGATCACGGGTCCGCAGGATATTCAGGCGGCCTCCTTCTCGACGCCGACGCCGGCCTCGGTTCTGCTGCCCAAAATTCTCGAGGAGATCGAAACCGACGGATCGCAATTCTCAGCCACTGCCAAGTATTTCCGGCTCGGCGGATAGCATGGGCGCCCGATGGAACTCCGCCGCGCGTGTTTGCCTCATTCGTCTGCCGACCTGCCGATAGAGCAGCGTGATCCAGCTCGAGCCCGGCTTGCCATGACAGGCCGCGTGAAGCTTGCGGTCATGGCAGGAGCGGCACTGCTGGCCGTGCTGGTGTCCAGTGAAGCGCGCGCCGAGTTCACCGTCTGCAACCAGACGCTCGACGTCGTCAATCTGGCGGTCGGCCAGAAGGTCGACAATGCGGACCAGACCGACGGCTGGTGGACCATCGGCGCCAACCAATGTGTCAACGTCATCCGTGAGGAGCTGACGAACCGCTACATCTACATCTATGCGACGGATGTGTTCGGCCATGCGATCCTGACCGGATCGACCGAGATGTGCATCGAGCGGCGGCGTTTTTCGATCCGCGGCATCGACGAGTGCTGGCAGCGCGGCCACATCGCGGCGCAATTTCTCGAAGTCGATACGCTCGAACAGGCGCGGTGGACCTTCTTCCTGACCGGAAGCAATCCGTGACGCACAGTATCGACACCAGCTTCAGAGAGAAAAAGCAGGCGCGAGCCGCGCTGCGCAGGCGCACGCTTTGGCGCCGGCTCATTGCCGGGTTGGCCGTGATTGTCCTGCTTTCGATCGCTGCCGGTTTCTACCTCACCGCGGACTATTGGTCGTTTGGCGACGAAGACGAGGAGTTGCACGCGGTTGAAGGCGCGGACGATGTGCCGGCCGATGCATCCGTCTATGTGCCTGCCATTATCGATCTGGCGGGAGATCCGATGTGGATCACGCTTGCGCCCGATGCCGACACGGCAAGCAAGGGCCATGCGGTAGCGCGCCCGGCCGAGCTCGACAGTTCCGGCGCCTCGCCGCAGATCGAGATCCTCTCCGACGTGATGCTGAGTGCCAGCGAAAAGTTCATGACGACGATCCCGTCGACGCAGGAGGACTTCGCGTTCTTCCAGGCACAGCGGCGGACCGCTCCGACATCTCCGGCTGCCGCACCCGCTGAGCAGGCCGCTCCGCCAGCCCCGGCGGCGGCACCGGACGACCAGCAGGGCGACCTGGATAATGACCTGGCCGCACCCGATGCGAGCGGCGCCCCGGCCGGTTCGGCGCCCAAGGCTGATGCCGACGACCCGGAGGCCGGATGGGGAGAGACCATCGATCAGGGCGAGGCAGCGCTGCCCGCCTTCAAGAAGACCCAGATCGAGAACAATACGACCGTGGCAACGGTGACCAGCGAGTACCAGCGCTTCGAGGCGACCGAAGACACGTTCGTGAAGATCCTCAACGACCGCAGCCTGGACAGCGTTGCGCTCGATGCACATTTCTCCGCCGACGATGCCAAGCTGGCCGGCGAAGCCCTGAAGGCGATCTTCAACCGGGACGGTCTGGAACCGGGTTATGTCGTCGCCATGCGCGGCTTCCGGCCGAACCGCGAGACGACGACGATGTCGCTCATGCAGGTCTCGATCTACGCCAAGAATGTCTTTGTCGGCACGCTGACACGCAACGCCGCGGGCGCCTTCGTATCGGGTGTCGATCCCTGGGTGCGCGAGGACCTGTTCAACTATTCCGGTGCCGAACAAGGCGGGCCCAAGCGGCAATACCGCCTGCTCGACGCGATCTATTCGACGGCTGCGCGCAACAAGGTTCCAACCGGCGTCATCGGCGAGGCGATCATGTACCTGTCGCGCGGACAGGATCTCGACGCCTTCGCCAGCGAGGACCAGCGCCTGGTGCTGATCTACTCGCAGACGCCGCGCGGCAAGGAAGAGACGTCCGGGCGGGTGCTTTATGTCGGCGTCCAGGGCGGTGAGAAGACCATCGACTGTTTCGTCTTCCAGCAAAGCGACGGCCAGTACGCCTGCGTCACCGGCAATGACGAGGTGCGTTCGCTGACTGTCGCCAACGGCATGGTGACCCCGGTGAACGGGGTCATGACCTCGACCTTCGGCCCGCGCAAGCACCCGATCCTCGGCGTCGTTCGTATCCACAAGGGTGTCGATTGGGCAGCCCCTGTCGGCACGCCGATCATGGCGGCCTTCGACGGCGAGATCAGCTTCCAGGGCGATGGCGGCAGCTATGGCAATCTGGTGAAGATTACGCATGCGAACGGGCGCGAGACGCGCTACGCGCATATGCAGAAATTCGCCATTGCGAGCGGCGTCGGCACCAAGGTGAAGGCCGGCGACATCATTGGCTATATCGGCACCACCGGGCTTTCGACCGGCCCGCATTTGCATTTCGAGCTCTACCAGAACGGCGAGGCGATCGATCCGCTGGGGACGGTCACCACGGTCGCCAGCTATGATACTGGCAGTTCTGGCAATTCCGGCGATGTCGCCGTCGAAACGCTGACCGAGCGGATCGTTCATGTCGAAAGCGGCGGCAGCGCCCGCGCCAAGAACCCGAATTCCTCGGCGACCGGGGCCGGCCAGTTCATAACCAAGACCTGGATCCGGATGATGAACACCTACCGGCCGGAACTTGCACGCTCGCTGTCGACCGCCGACCTGCTCGCCCTGCGCTACGACGCCACCATCTCGCGTGAGATGGTGCGCAATCTGGCGCGCGAAGGCGAGGCCTATCTGCGGGCGCGCGGTCACCAGATCACAGCCGGCCGGCTCTATCTCTGCCATTTCCTCGGCATGGAAGGTGCGCATCAGGTGCTGTCGGCACCGGGTTCTGCGCAACTGAGCGCCGTGCTGGGGTCGGCCGTCATCCAGGCCAACCCGTTTCTCACCGGCAAGACAGCCAGCTATGTGGTGGACTGGGCCGAAAGGAAGATGGGCCAGAAGCTCAGCCGTGTGGCCACCGACGCCAGCCCGCCGCCGACGACTACGGAGATCCGCCAGACATCGCCGGAGTTCGAAAAATACAAGCAGGCCGTCACCGCCCTCATCAGCTCGATTCAGACTGCGCTTTGAACCTGCCGGCCACGGCATCAGCCCCTCAGGCCATTGGTGTCACTATTTTCGGACCGTTGTGAACCAAAACTGCGGTCAGGACCACATATGTCCAAGGAGCCATTTTTGGCACAAGCGACCCAGTCGCCGACGAAATCTGGCATCCGCCGACATCAACAGTGCCCCCAGTGGGTAGAGGGCTGGTCCATGAAAACGATCACAGTCTTTCTGAGCGGAATTATCGTGGTTTTCCTTGCCGCCTTCGGCGCCGGGGCCGCCGCGCCAGACGCCAAGCGCGTCGCGCTGGTGATCGGCAACAGCAACTATGTCCATGCGGTTACCTTGCCCAACCCCGCCAACGATGCCCGCCTCATCGCATCGACGCTGCGCAATGCCGGCTTCGAGGTGATCGAAGGGGTCGATCAGGACAATGCCGGCATGCACAGCCTCATCAGCCGGTTCACAGAGCAAGCCTACGACGCCGACCTCGCGGTCATTTTCTATGCCGGTCACGGCATGCAGGTCGACGGCAAGAACTACCTGATTCCGGTCGACGCCGATTTGACGTCGCCGGCCTATCTCAAGACACGGACCGTTCAGATCGACAACTTCATGGCCGCGCTGCCGCCCGACCCAGCGATTGGCGTCATCATCCTCGATGCCTGCCGCGACAATCCGTTGGCAAGGACGCTGGCGGCCTCACTGCCGAAAAGCCGCTCCACCTCGCTGGGCACCGGTCTGGCACCGGTCGAAGCGAGATCGGACGGCGTCGGTACCGGTGGCCTGCTGATTGCCTATGCAACAGATCCTGGCGCCATCGCCTTCGACGGCGACGGGGCCGACAGTCCTTACTCCACCGCGCTCGCCAAGCATCTGACCGAACCCGGCGTCGAAATCCAGAGCGCGCTGACGCGCGTGCGCGGCGAAGTGACCGAAACCACGCAAGGCCGCCAGCGGCCGTGGCATAACGCATCGCTGGGACGCGAGGTTTTCCTGGGAAAACCCGTCGCCGCGGCGGCGGCTGCAAATCCCGTGGCCGACGCATCGCACGCATCCGCGACATCCGCCCGTGCCCCTGTCGCCAGTGGTTCTCCTTCCTGGGAAGTCGAGCAACGTCTTTGGGATGAGGCTTCGAAGCACAATTCCGGTCCGTTCTACCAGGCCTATCTCGACCAGTTCCCGAACGGCCGCTTCGCCACAGTGGCGCGGCTGAACATCGACGAACTGAACGGCCCGACAGCTCAAAACCGGCAGGTCGCGGCACTTGATACGAACCAGGCGAGCACCGGTTCCGGCTCTGCCGTGCAGACCTCTATCAGCGTTCCGGACGAGATGAAGCAGGCGCCGGGCACCGCGTTGACGGAAAGTGCGATCGGCCTCGACCGCCAGGGCCGCATCGACCTGCAATTGCGGCTCGAAGCGTTGGGCAACGAGATCGGTCGCATCGACGGAACCCTGGGCTCTCAGACCCGTGAGGCGATCGGCATCTGGCAATCCGATAACGGACTGCCGCAAACCACCTATCTGACGCGCGAGCAGCTGGCGTTCCTGGTGATCCAGTCAGATCCGCAGATGGAAGCCGTGCGTGCCGGATACGCCGCCGATCAAGCCAGTGCGGCGCAGCCGAAAAAGCAGGTGGTGCAGAAGGCCCGCACGATGAGGCCGATGGCACAGAAACCCCGCAAGCAGCAGCAGGTCGTTCAGAAGTGGCGCAACCGCGAGACCATGGCGCGGCTGGATGATCCTCCGCCGCGCCGGCGCAACAACGACTTCCTGACAAGGGCACTGATCTTCGGCGCCGGTGTGGCCGTGGGCAGCCTACTCAAGCAGTGACAGCCGCGCGCTACTGGGTCTTTATGCGCATTTCCACGCGGCGGTTGGCCGGATCGTAAGGGTTGGCGCTGCGCGGATTCTTTTCGCCCATGCCGATCGCATTGATGCGGGCCGGTTCGATGCCGCTGGCCGTCAGGAAAGCTGCCACCGATTTCGCTCGCCGTTGCGACAGGCCTTCGTTGTAATGCACCGTGCCGGTGGCGTCGGTGTAGCCTTCGACGACGAAGCTGAACGTGCTCAGCCGGCTGTCCTTCAGCGCCTTGGCGAACTCGTCGAGTTCAGCGCGTGCGGTGGTGTCGAGTGTGGCTGAATCCAGGCCGAAGTTGATCAGCATATCGAGGCTGGATTTTTCTCCCGGCGCGTCTTTTGCCTTGGTCTTGCTCTTGCACTCCTCCTCGGTGCCGACGCAAATTCCCCGCGACTTGCCGAGATCGGCCGCGCCGGCAAAAAACTTCACGATGTCTTCTGATTTCTGAACGGGATCGGCGGAAACGTGGGTCGAGAAAAACACGACCGCCAACACAAAGGCTGACCTGCCCCACTGCATAGCGGTTACTCCTGTTTGAGCATCCGATTTCGACGATCGCCACGATACCAAATTTCATGGCAATTGTCTGTCGATAAACGCTCTTGGGCATGATTGTGCCGAGGGGTGTTGCGGCGGCAACGGGTTGAGACTTGACCCGCGCGGCGCCTGGGGCTTGAGTGGCCAAGGCTTCTCGATGAAAGCGTGGCGGTCATGGCCAATGGGCTCCGATTCAAGACGGCACGAGATCTTTTCACGGCTTGTCCCGCCATTGCCCGGGACATGAGAACCCTTCCAACCGACCAAAACCCGATCGCGTTTTGCCGCGAGCTGCTGGCCGGGCGCGTTCCCGAAGAAGCTATTACCTTCTGTGCCTACCTGCTTCCCGAGCGGGCCGCGGTCTGGTGGGCGCATGAATGCCTGAGCCATCTGACCGAGCTGTTCGATGGAACCGATCAGGAATTGCTTGCGCGTGTTGGCGACTGGGTGGGTGAGCCGGACAATCCCCGCCATCAGGCAGCCGTCGGTACAGCGGCAGTGACACCCCCAACAACGCCGGTCGGCTGGATTGCGCTCGCTGCCGGATGGCGGGACAATGGTTCGGCAATGGCCGCGACGATGGCACCGGCCTTGCAACCATTTCCTGCACAACCATTTCCCGCCGCCCATGCAGTCAATGCCGGGATACTGGCCGGACTGGCCCGTGTCGCCCTCGCTGACCGGTTTGCCGTTCTTTCGGCATTTGTCGAAATGGGCATCCAGATGGCCGAGATCGAGGCGCGCCAATCGGCGGATGCCTATTAGAGCCGCCTACTTGCAGCCACCTTGCGCCCATTTGGCCAGCGCCACCTTGAAGCGTGTTCCCAGCGGATGTTGCAGGCGCAAGACAGAGACGTCGTTTGCGGCGAAATTTTTCGCCTGATCGCACAGCCGGGTCTCGTTCCATTCATGGCAGCCGTCGCAGTGCTTGTCCTCCCAGACCGACTTGTCCAACCCCTCCACCGGGCTGAACAGCGGCTTGCCCTTGATCAGCTCGGCGATGCTCTTGCCGTCGATTGCCGCATCGCCGAAGTCGATCGGATGGTTGAAAAGGATCGGGGCATCCGACGCCAGTTTGGGGATCTTCTGGCGCAGCACATCGAGCGCAAGCTGGTCGCTGTTTTGGCCTGACGCACCAGCCGCGGCGGTGTTGCGCGCGTCGGAGCCGCCTTCGGCCTGGGGTGTGCTCGCTTCGCCCACGATCAACGGCGCATTGAGGTCGACCTTGTGCAGGACAACCTCAGTGGTCAGTGAAACGTTGAGCCAGGGGCGCTGCTTGCCGGCCGTTGCCTTGAAGACGTCACCGGTCACCCGGTTCATCGCCTCGGTGATGGAGACGTTGGGCGCGCCGATGTGCTGAAGCAGTGCGGCGGTGAACGGCGAATGCTCGCCCGACCCGTCATAGGCGAGTTGATTGGGGCTGGCGGCGAAGGCGACAAGCGTGCCGGCGCCACCATTCTCGATCGGGATCTCGGCCAGGCCACTGCTGGCGCCGTTGACGCCCGCGGTCTTGGCCAGCACGTCGACGAGGGGATTGTCGCGGCAAGCATCGAGAAACACCAGCCTGATGCTGGTCTCCCGCGACATCTGGCGCAGAACGAAATCAACCGACACGGCCTCGAAGTCGAGGGAGGTCTCGTCCTCCAGTGCGGCGTCAACCGGAAGCAGGTAGTTCTTGCCCGAAACCTGCAAGCCGTGGCCGGCGTAGAAGAACAGCGCGATATCGGCACCGCGCACCTGTTTTGCGAACTGGGCGATCGTCGCCTGCGTCTGCGGCTTGGTCAGGTCGAAGCCCGAAACCACCTCGAAGTCGAGCTTCTTCAAGCGTTCGGCCATGGCCTGGGCGTCGCGCACAGGATTGGCGAGTGGTGCTGCGTGCTGATACTGGGCGTTGCCGAGGACCAGGGCGACGCGGCGCTCGGCACTGGCGGTCGTCACAGTCAACAGCAAGGCGAGCACCAAGAGCCCGGCAGCGCGAAACAGGCCACCGCAACGGGCGATCAGATCGGACCTCACCGCCACCTCAGAGCTTGGTCGCGGAAAACTCGATCCGCCGATTGAGCGCCTTGTTCTTGGGTGTGTCGTTGGCGGCAACTGGCCGCTCCTCGCCGTACCCGGTCGCCGTTATCTGCGTGCGCGGAATCCCCGCGGCAACAATGGCATCGGCGACCGCCTGGGCTCGCCGTTCAGACAATTGCTTGTTCGCCTCCGGCGATCCGTCGGAATCGGTATAACCGGAGACCTCGACCTTGAGGCTCGGGCATTTGCCGACGACACCTTCGACCTCTTCAAGCAGCGGCCGGCTTTTCGCGTCGAGCCGCGCGCTGGCAGGCCGGAAGTAGATGGCGCCGGTGCGCGAGAGCACGGCGAACCTGTTCAGGCATTCCTCGTCGCTGAAGTTCGTCTTGGCGGCATCGGTGGCGACCGGGCCGACATCAGCCGCCGCGGCGGTCGGAGCGGCGGCCGGCTTGCTGCCGTCAGCGGTGAAGACGAAATCGAACGACACCGACGCGGTGGGCACGATGTTGGTGACATTGGCCGCCTGCTGCAGCTTGTCGACGTTCGGCAGCAGGCCGAAATCCTCGACATGGACAGCGACCGGAGCCTCGGAGGCAACCGACACCATGGTGTCGCTGATCATGGTGACGACGACGCTGGCCTCGAGGTCCTTGTCGACACCGTGCAGATTGAGGCGGAACGGCAGCGTTGCCTTCACCCTGCGCTTTGTCGCCAGGTCGGCGAACGCGGCGGGATCCACCTTCGCCGTCAGTTCGGCGGTCGGGTATTTGAATGTCTCGAAGAACAGGAAGCGCATGCGGACGTTGCGCAGGTCGACGCCGGTATCGACCGAATTGAGGTCGAACGTAACCTTGGCATCACCCGCCGAACTCAGCGTGCCGGTGATGTTCCTGATCTTGTTGGTCTCGACGATCGTGTTCTTCTTGACCGACTGGTAGGTGATCACCGAAGCGGCGGGATCGAGCGTCCAGTTCGGCGCTGCGCTGGCGGCTTGCGATCCGAGCAACAGCAATAACGCAACGATCAGGCCAAGGGTCCTCGTGGTGAGGTCCCTGAATCCCGTTTTCCACCATAATGCGACGACTTCGAACATGGAACGCCCCTGCCCAGGACTACCGTATCGATACCGACACCGCGCGAACGCGATCGAAGCATAAAGCACTAGCACGCTCTTGGCGAGCAATTGCGGCCGGTCTCCGGTGCGCGCCGAATTGGTGTTGCCAAAGAGGGTCGTAGCTTGACCTGCTTGTTGCAAGCTCATCCCCAGCCACCGCCACCGCCACCCGTACCGCCGGTGCCGCTGCCGCCGCCTCCACCCCCGGTAGGCACAACAGGCGGGGGAACAGTGGTTTCCTCAACCGGCTTGATCACCTTCTTGGCGGTGACCTTCTTCTGCTGGCCGATCTTCGGCGCGGACGTCGTGCGAACGAGCTTCGGCTTGTGCTTGGTCGTTGTCACCGTCGGTTCGGCCTTGGGCGGGACGGACATGCAGCCCGTTAGCGCCGCCAGGGCACCGGATAAGACTGTCGCAATCAATGCCTGCTTCACTGCCCTGCCCACCATTGCCTCCTTGTGAATCAAAACAGGTCCCGACGCGGATTGGCTTGCTCCCAGACCGCTCTGGCCGCCTTGACCAGTTGGTCGTCCAGCGAGCCGTTCGCCGCGATCTTCGACTTGAGTTCGCCGCGCAATTGCGTCAGCGCAGCTGTTTTCGCCTTCACTCCGAATTTTGTCAGCGTCGCCTGCGCGCCCGGCAATTCCTTGCGAAGATCAAGTGCGACGGCGAAGGCCAGGTAACGCACCGCTATCGCCTGGTCGGCCTTGTCGCCCTTCTGCATTTCGAGAGCCGCACGATCGTATGCGCCGGACTGATCACCGCGTGCGGTGGCGAGCTCAAACAGTCTCTGCGCTTCATCGAGGTTCTGCCCGACGCCGACACCGTCCCGGTACATGCGCGCGAGGCTAGCCGGAGCGTAGGGCTGGCCGAGATCCATGGCCTTCTGGAAAAGCCCTTGCGCCTGGCTGGGATCCTTCCCGACTCCCACGCCTGCCAGGTAATTGCGGCCGAGCAGGTTCATCGAATACATGTCCTGCCGCTCCACGCCTGCCTGCAGGAAGGCGACGGCGCGGGCCGGATCGGCGGGCACGCCGTTGCGGCCCTCCGTGAAGATCGCGGCAAGATCGTTCATCGCATAGGTATGGCCCATGGCGGCCGCCTTGAGCAGCAGGTCCAGCCCCTTGCCGGTGTCGCGCTCGACGCCATAGCCGTTGAACAAGGCACGCCCCCATGACGTCATGCCGTAAGGATCGCCCTTGTCGGAGGCCGCCGCATAAAAGGCATTGGCCTGCTTGCGGTCGGCGGGCATTCCCGTTCCCGTCGCGTTGAAGTAGCCGAGCTCGAACACGGCGCGGACGTGGCCTTTGTCGGCTGCCGCCTGGATGGCCTTTTTCGCCTCCTCGACCTTGCCGGCCGCAAGCAGCGCCCGGCCCAGTTCGTAGCGGAAGCGGGCGACATCGGGATAGGCCTTCACCGCCGCCTCGCAGGCCTTCACGGCCTCAGTGCCGATTTCATTCGGCAGCAGGCCGGGGACGACGCCTTGCAGGTCGAGAGGCTCGCCAGCGGCCTGGTCGCAAGGATCGACGCTTGGCGACAGCTTCATCGTGGCGGGCCTGGATGAGCTGCTGTCGGCCCGGATCTCGAAGCCGACCTCGACCGGCTGGGCCGCACCGATCTGGGGCTCGTAGCGCAACTGGTCGACCTCATCGGCCATCAGGCTCGACTCCGGCGACAGGGCGCGATCCGGCAGGGACAGCGTACCCGTTGCCGGATAGCTCGCCAGTTTCAGGCTGACCGCAGGATCGTTTGTCGGGAAGTCCAGCTTCAGCGGAACCGGGCCGACGCCAACCGGGACGCTGATCTCACGGTTTTCGATCGCCTCGGCGGCGCCGGTGATGTGGATGCCCCGTTCCAGCACCTGCTGCTTCTGCTCGGTCTCGAGCGAGGCCACGATCTTTTCGCCCTCGGCGCCCTCACCGTTCTTGACACGGAACACCATGATGCCCTGGGCCTGGCCACCCCAATTGTCGTGCGTGGCGTAGGCCAGCATGTCGACCTCTTCGGACGCACCGGCACCCTTGGGCACATCCATTTTCAGGCGCGGCAGGTCCTTGCCCTCGATCTGTTCGCCGACCGCCACAGCCTTGCCGTCCAAAAGCAGGCGCCCGAGTGCTGGCGGCCTTTCGATGCTGACGGTGATCGATCCGCCATCGACATCAAGCGGCTCCGGCAGGTCCAGGGCAACAGGCCCGACACCCGACGGCACCACCTTCTCCAGAACCGGCGGCAGCGAAGGCCGGCTGGCGCGGCGCATCAGCACGACTTCGTCGATGAGCGACGAGTTTTCCCAGGGAACCTGCTTGCCGTCGGTGGCCTCGACCACATCGCGGCGCACCGCGGCCATGACCGTGCGTATCTCCTGGTTCGGCGCCAGCGCCCGACGCGAGAATGCGGATGAAAACGGGCTGAGGTCTCCCGCTCCATCATAAGCGACCGCCCCTGGCTCGGTGGCAAAGGCAATCAGCGTGTTCAGCGAGCTTTTAACCTGCGCAAGACCGGTGTTGCCGGCCGTGATCAGCTGGTCCCTCAGCCAATAGTCCTTGCGCGGAAACGGATTGTTGCGACAGGCATCGAGGATGATCACCTGGATCTTCGATTTGGCGCGCAATTGCTGCAGGACATCGTCCAGCTTGACCGCCTGGACCTCTATGTCGGCCGCATTCTTCAGCGAGGCATCGACGGGGATCAGGAAATTCTCGCCGCCTATCTGAAAGCCATGACCTGAGTAGTAAACGACGGAGAGATCGGCGCCGTCCGCCGCTGCCAGGTAGTTGCGGAACTGCTCCTCGAACTGCAGCTTTGTGAGATCCTTGGCGACGAACACTTCGAAGCCGGCCAGCCGAAACGTCTTCGATACGTCCTCGGCATCCTTGTCGGGGTTCTTGAGCACGGGGATTTCCCGGTATTCGGAATTGCCGATCACCAGGGCGACCCGTCGATCGGCCGACGCACCGAAGCTCGTCAAGGCCGCTACGAAGAAGATAGCGATCAATCCGCAAAGTCGGAGCATGGCAACCGCCTCAACCGCCGCGACCCGACGACCACAAGCTCCCCAGATTGCGGTATCAAGGTCTGTTGAAGAACTCACAATTCGCCGAGACAGAAACAGGAAAAGAGCGAAAAACCGCCTCGGCAGCAGGCACCTTCCTCATCCCGATGTGTAAACTACCTCAGAGCCGAACCATCCGCAATGAGTGTCGAACCGCCCCGATGTGGCTGTCCGGCTCCGAACACGACTTTTTGAAACAGAAGGGGCCAGCAGGGCATCTCGTGTAGCAGCCACCTGCTACCAACGATGTGAATTTCGGCGCTACCTATTGTGAATGGCGGACCTGGCGATGGCAGTGTAGGGTTCGCTGCAAATAAGAATGACCCGTATCGCGGGCACTGCCAAGCCAACGAATCTGGGAGGATTCATGGTCGAGATCATCTCCAAGCAGGACGGCCCACGGCGCGAGGATGCTCAGGTCAAACGACTGATCGAGCAGAACCGCTCGACCATCGTTCGCCTCGCCGACCAGATCAGCGGCGGTGGCTATTCAGCCTCCAGGAAGCCGCGCCAGCAGCCGAAGGCTGAAGGCCTGATCATCCATGTCGGCGGCGGTGCTGCAACCGCCACCGAAGCGAGCCCGTCCATTCGCGTCACCATGAACGGCCGTGTGATCTCGAAGGATCAGAATACGGGCCGCCAGCTTCACCATATCGGCGATGTCCGCAACCGGAACGGGGAGCAGGTCTTCGTGCTGGCAACGAAGCTGAACGGCTTCTTCTCACCGGTCGACGAAACCATCGCCGAGGCGCTCGCCGGGCTGGACGGGTCCCGGCTGACCGCGACCTATAGCGAGGAGCAGCTTGCGGCCGACATCGGCGCGAAACTCGGCATCGACTGACGGCAAGCTGTTGGGCGTGGCTCTGCATGCCCAATCCGCGACAGCATACAGAAATGGCATACCTCAAAAGGTACTGTGATGACTGAATGAGAAACGCGAGCGGCCCCAATCCGATGAAAACCGATGCTCTTGCGACGCATGCGTCGATGGCCACCGGACAACTGGTTCTGGACAGGATCGACTATGATGAGCGCGCCACCATGCGCGCCTGGGAGAGTTTTCTTTCCGACGAGCCGACATCGGCGCGCGATCCGGTCCACGTCCGCTCGCTGATCCACGATTCCTGGTATCGCAGCGCCACCGGCGGCATCAATGCGCAAGGCATCGAAGCGCCGCTGAGCAGTGATCGCGACGAGATCGAATATCTGACCCGCGCCAATGCCGAACTGCTTTCGGCGGCGCGCCGGTCGTTCGCCTCGCTTGGCCAGTTGCTGGACGGGACAGGCGCGATGCTGGTGCTGGCCGACAGCGACGGCGTGCTGATCGACGCCATCGGCGACAAGAAGACCTTGCATGACGGCAGGGATATCCATCTCGCCATCGGCGGCAAATGGAACGAGGGCGCGGTCGGAACCAACGGCATCGGCACGGCGCTTTGGACCGGTGAGCCGACTTTCGTCCATGCGGCCGAGCATTTCTGCGCCGGGATAAAATCCTGGACCTGCGCCGGCGCACCGATCCGCGATCCGTTGGACGGCAAGATCATCGGCGTCGTCGACCTGTCGGGCTATTCGCCGATCTTCAGGCCGCACAACACCGCACTCGTCGCCGCCACCGCCAGGCAGATCGAAAAGGCATTGGCCGAGCAGCAGCAGGAACAGCGCACGCGCCTGCTCGAAGCCTTCATTTCCTCAGCACCCAGCTACCGCCGGAAGGATGGGCTGGTGATCGTTGATCATCGCGGCCGCGCCATTTTCTGCAACAACGTGCCCAATGGCGACACGACGGAGATGATGGACGGCCCGATGGAACCAGGGCGTGGCCGCTGGCTGATGAACCTGCCTGCCTCCGGCTCGGACACCGATCTCGCCAACGCGCTGCCGCCGCATCTGCGCTCCTGCCACGTCACGCCGCTGAAGCTCGACGGCGACCTTCGCGGCGCGGCCCTGGTGTTCCCTTCGGTGCCGGCTGTTTCCAGCATGACGGTGATGCGCCGGGAGGGGGACAAGCACCTGCGGGCAGCCGCGGCAATGATCGTCGGCGAAAGCGAAAAATTGCTGGCGGCCGTCGATATCGCCTCCCGGGTGGCCGGGTCGAACGGTGTTACCTCGTTGCTGATCGAAGGCGAAACCGGGGTCGGAAAGGAGCTGTTTGCACGGCTTGTCCACGCCGGCAGCCGGCGCACAGAAAACGACCCGTTCATTGCCATGAACTGTGGCGCGATTACCAAGGAATTGTTCGGCAGCGAATTGTTCGGTCACGTCTCCGGCGCCTTTACCGGCGCTTCGCGCGACGGCAAGCCGGGCATCTTCGAACTCGCCAATGGCGGCGTGCTCAGTCTTGACGAAATCGGCGAGTTGCCGCTCGAAATCCAGCCCTTCCTGTTGCGTGTCCTGGAAGAGCGCGTGGTCCACCGTATCGGCGACTCCAGGGGACGGCCGGTGGACGTGCGGCTGGTCGCCTCGACCAATCGCGACCTCAAGCAGGAGGTCGCCGCCGGGCGCTTCCGCAGCGATCTCTACTACCGCATCGGTGCGGTCTCGATCCATGTCCCGGCGCTACGCGATCGCGGCGACGACGTGCTGCTGCTGATCGAGCATTTCAACCGGCAGATCGCGAAGCTGGCCGGCAACGACCCGCTGGAGTTTTCGAACGAAGCGCTCGATGCGCTGCTGGCCTATCGCTGGCCGGGCAATGTGCGCGAACTGAAAAACCTGGTCGAGCGCCTGCACATACTGGCGCGCGGCGGCACGATCGAATTGCAGGATCTTCCCGGGGAAATCAGTGCCGGCGATCGCGGCAGCATGGCGATGCACGGCGACCATCCGGCAGCCATGCTCGAAGCCCCGGTGTGCACATTCGAGGATGCGGAGCGCCAGGCGATCAAGAATGCGCTTGCGGCGGAGAGCGGCAATCTCAGCAAGGTTGCGCTGCGGCTCGGCATTTCGCGGCCTACGCTCTATCGCAAGCTCGGCCAATACGGCATCCGCCGCGGCTTCCTCTGATTTCGATCTGCCTACCGGCACAAAAAACCCGCGGCATTCGCGCCGCGGGCTGGGGAAAATCGTCGACCGAAATTGCCTTCAGGCATCGGCAGCGGACATGATCAGGTCTTTATGACGGCCCCGGTCACTTTCTCCGAGACGAAGCCGAGGATGTTGCCGACGATCAGCGAAATCACCACGGCCGCTGCGACCTTGACGATGCCGGCGGCACCTTCGCCGTAGGCGGCCGCGCCAAGCAGAAAAAGTGCCGCGGTCGTTGCATAGCCATAGACCGCCGACGGAATGGCGCTCAGCAAGGGCAGCTTGGCGGCGAGGATCAGGACGATGATTGAAATGCCGACGCAAATGCCGGCCATGATCGCTGTAACGCCGATCGACGTCAGCGCTATCAAGGCGCCGGCCGCGCAGATCGCGCCCCACAGGTTTGCAACCGCCGAGTTCTTGAACCCGGCCTCCTTGCCGCCGCAGTGATAGAAACTCCCCCAGCCGACGAATACCGCCCAGATCAGCAGATAGGGATTGCCTATCGTGATCGCCGCCCAGGTTGCAATGCCTCCCATAATGCCGATGACGACGGCCAGTCCCGTAACAAGATCCATGTTGTCCTCCCGTTTTTAAACACCACGAAGCAAGGAAACTCGTATGGGGATCGCGCTTCGCCGACGTTCCCGATCTGCAAACGACATGGCATCGGCCACGACGCAGCACGCCGGTTCGTGCTGCGTCTGGTCCAGAGGCTTTCAGGGAACGATGACGCCGCGGCCGGTGAACCGCCGGTTCTTGAAATCGTCGAGCGCGGTGTTGATGCTGGCGAGGTTGTACTCGGTGTAGTGCATCTTGACCTTGCCGTCGGCGTTCAACTCCATCAGCTCGACAAGCTCGGTGAAATTGCCGACCAGGCTACCGCCGATGTTGATCTCCTCGATGACAAGATGCGCGGTCGGGACGTTGATGTTGCCGCCATAGCCGACGACGAACAATTGACCTCCCTTGCGCACCATCTTCCAGCAGATGTTCTCGACACCGAGTTCACCGACGAAATCGATCACCACATGAGCGCCACCGCCGGTGATCTGGGCGACCTCCTCGACGACGTTCGGCCCGCCATCGAGGATGAAGTCGGCGCCAAGGTCCTTGGCCAGCACCCGCGCCGCCGGCTCGCGATCTACAGCGATGATGCGGCAGCCCGAAATCGCGTGCAGCGATTGCAGCGCGATGTGGCCGAGCCCGCCAATGCCGAGCAGCACGCAATAGCTCCCCGGCCGCAGGAGTTTCGCGGCGCGCTTGGCGGCGCGGTAGGCAGTGATGCCGGCGTCGGCCAGCGGCGCCACCTCGATCGGCGTGATGTTGGCGTTGAGCTTGATCAGCGAGCGCTCGCTGGTGATGAAATATTCGGCGAAGCCGCCATTCATGCCGAGGCCGGGGAACTGGCCGTTGTCGCAATACATGTCCTCGCCATGACGGCAGTTGAGGCAGATGCCGCATGAGCGGAAGGGGTGGCAGATCACCGCGTCGCCGCGCTTGACCGATCTGACACCGCTGCCGACTTCCTCGACCCAGCCGGCATTTTCGTGACCCATGATGTAGGGCAACAGCGTGCCTTCGGGATCCATGGTCGGCTTCCACACGCCTTCGATGATGTGCAGGTCGGTGCGGCAGAGGCCTGCGGCGCCGACCCGCACGATCACCTCGTCGGGCGCGGTGATCGTCGGCGCCTTGACCTCCTCGATCTTGAGCTGGACGTTCATCTTCGGGTCGTATTCGTAGAGTCTGGCAGCTTTCATTGTCGTATCCCTTCAACGTAGAGATTGTCTGGGTCGAGATTGTCTGGATTGCTTCAGGCGCGGCCGAGCTTTTCGGAACCGCCGCCACGCGCCGGCCCAGCCGTCGGATCCTCGTCCTCGGCGAGATCGCCAATCAGCGTTTCGGTGGTCAGGATCAGCGTCGCCACGGAAGCCGCGTTGGCGAGCGCGGTGTAGGTGACGCGGACGGGGTCGATGATCCCTGCCTCGAACATGTTCTGATAGGCGCCTGTCGACGCGTTGTAGCCGTAGCCGCCATTGATGCGGGTGACCTCGATCACCACGGCTTCGGGATCGGCGCCGGCATTGGCGGCGATCCGCCACAGCGGCCGCGACAGGACCGAGCGCACCAGGCGCACGCCTTCGGCTACATCGCCATCGACGCTGGCCGCCACCTTGTCGAGCAGCGGCGCGATCTGGGCGAGTGCGGAACCGCCGCCCGCGACCACGCCCTCTTCGGAGGCGGCGCGCACCGCATTCAATGAATCCTCGATCAGCTGGATGGTCCGCTTCTGCTCGACCGGCGTGACGCCGCCGGCATAGAGGATCGCCGTGCCGCCGGAGAGCTTGGCCAGGCGCTCGCGCAGCTTGTCCTGGTCGATGTTCGGCGGCGAAGCTTCATACTGCCGCTGCACCTGGGCGCGGCGCGAGGCGATTGCCGCATGATCGCCACCGCCACGAATGATCGAGGTGTAGGACGAACTGGTCTTGACCCGGTCGGCCGTGCCGAGATCCTCGGCGGTGACATCCTCGAGCCGGCCGCCCAGATCGCGCGCGATCACCTTGCCGCCGGTGATAATGGCCAGATCCTCCATCATCGCCTTGCGCCAATGGCCATATTCCGGCGGGTGGACGACGAGATATCGTCCCGGCCCCTGCTTGCCGAGCAGCGTCACCACCACTTCCGGCGACATTTCCTCGGATACGATCAGCAGCGGCCGGCCATCCTCCTCGGCAATGCGGCGAACCGCATCGAGCTGCTCGGGTTCCTTGATCTTGAGATCGGTCATCAAGATGTAGGGCCGATCGAGCACGGCCTCCATCTTCTCCTGGTCGGTCACCATGTGATGCGAGAGATAGCCGCGTTCGAAGGACATGCCCTCGACGACATCGAGCGTCGTCTCGGTGGTGACGCTGAAGTCCGTGGTGATGACGCCTTCGGCGCCGACCCGCTGATGGGCTTCCGCCACCAGTGCGCCAAGCTTGCTGTTGGTCGCCGCGATGTTGGCGACCGACGCCAGGATACCGTTGCCCTTGGCGGGCTTCGCCGAAGCCTTGAGTGCTGCCACCACCGCCGCTACCGCAAGGTCGATGCCCTTGCACAGATCTACCGATTTCACGCCGCGCTCATTCGCCTCGACACCGCCCTGGATGAGCGCGTTGGCAAGCACGATGGCCGTCGTGGTGCCGTCGCCGGCAATCTCGTTGGTCTGCATCGACACTTCGCGGACCACCTGCGCGCCCATGTTTTCGAAACGGTCGTGCAGCTCGATCTCGGAGGCGATGCTGACGCCGTCACGGGTCACCATCGGCGTGCCGATCGGCCGGTCGATCATGGCGTTCATGCCTTTGGGGCCGAGCGTCGGCTCGACGGCGGCGGCGAGCCGGAAGACACCGCGGGCGAGCGCACGGCGGGCCTCGGAATTGTGAAGCATTATCTTGGGCATGATTCCTCCTTCCGCCTTACGGGCGGGTTGTTGGTTAGGGGCCTCGTGCAAGGGAGGCCGTTGCTGTCGGCTCTGCTTCAGGCGGTCGGCGCGGTTCGTGCCGGCACGCGATCCATGATGAAATCGACCAGCGTCGGTTCGCCGTCGACCACATCCAGTTCCTTGTATCGGGTCTGCTTGAGCCCCCGGCACAGCGCGCCGTTGAACTCCATGTTGATGCGCACACCGCGCAGTTCGGCGAGATGGGCGCTGAGTGCGTCAGGCGGTATGCGATGCCCTTCCCATGTCACGAAGACGGGAGCGTCCGCCCGGCGGTCGGGAAACCGCTCGAGCAGCGCCGCCCGGTATCGCGGCTTCTGCCTGGCCGCCTCGCCCGGCTCGAACCGTGCGACGTCATAGGCCGGCAGGTCCATGCCGACGATTTCGCGATCCGTCAGGCCGTGCGCCTTGAGGCCGCGCAAGACCGCTTCCTGGCGCCGCTTGAAGGCCTTCGTTGCGAAGGTTTCGCGCAAGCCGCCGAGATCCTGATCCTCGGCGAGCACGGCGAAGATATCGCCGAAGCTCTTGCCTTCCGCCATGCCGCTATTGACCTCGTCGGCGAACATGTGGTCGTGCAGCTTGACGCGATAGGCCGGTCCCCAGGAGAGCTGGTCGAGCGCCTTGCGCACGCCATCCAGCATCAGGAACGCGAAATTGGGCGAGCACCAGTAGGTCGGCAGGCGGAAATCGATCTCCACGCTGCCATCGCCCTTCACCTCGCCCCGCTCGACGAAGCCCATCTCGGTGATGGGTTCGTCGAGTTCCGGGTCGTTGACCTCACCAAGGCGCCGCCAGAGTTCCTTCTGGCAGTCGCCCGAAACGCTGGCGGTTGCCATGGCCCCTACTCCGCCGCGATGCTGAAGGGAGAGCTGGCAAGCGCCTTCTTCTTGGCTTCGATATCGATGCTGTAGAGACGTGCGGCGTTGAGGCCCAGGATCTTCTCCTTGATCTCGTCGGTCAGTTGCACGCCGCGTTCGGCGGCGATGTCCTCGGGTATCTGGTAGGCCCAGAACTTCTCGACCAGCCAGCGCGGCGTCCAGATCGCGTAGTCGGAACCGAACAGGATCTTCTCCGGCCCGAGCCAGAACAACAGTTCGGCGATCACCTCACCGAAATAGCGCGGGCGTGCGTGGATGAAGGGCAGCGCCACCGCCAGGCCGCCATAGACATTGGTCTCCTGCGTCGCGATCCAGCAGAAATCGTCGAGACGCGGCAAGCCGCAATGCTCGATGATCCAGTTGAGGCCCTGGAAATCCGTCGCCGCGTGGTCGACATCATGGACGTCGAACGCATCCTTCGACAGCGGCAGGATGGTCGGGCCCTTGTGGACGTGGATGTTCTTGATGCCTAGCTTGTCGCAGAGTTCGAAGCACTTGTAGGCATCGGGATCGGTGAGCTTCCAGCCCTTGGAGGCGCCGTTCCATTCGGCCGTGTACATCTTCACGCCCTTGACGTTGTAGGTCTCCTTTAGGAAGTGGATGTATTCCAGCGCCTTCTCGCCATCGCGCGGATCGAAGGCGCCGTTGACGATGAACCGCTCGGGATAGCGCTTGGCCACCTCGGCATTGCGCTCGATGGTGTTGAAGCCGGTCTTGTAGAAGTCCTTGAGGTAGGTCGACTGGACGATCGCCACATCATCGGGACCGTCGATGAACAGGTCGCGATAGAGATCGTCGGCGCTGTATTTCTCGAACTTGCTCTTCTCCCACAGCTGGTCCTTCGGGCTCAAGCCGGTGTGATAGGCATAGAAGCATTCGATGAACTGCTTGCCGTGGATGTTCTTCTGGTTTTCCGGGCTGCCGTCCCAGAAATGGGTGTGGCCGTCGACTATGAAAATGTCCTTGCCTTCCGGTGTTCTGTACATGGTTGCCTCCGCAGCAATCGCGTTGATCGGTAGGGCGCGCCGCACCCGGCGGCGCGCCGGATTTTCGTGGCGGCTATTCGATGTATTCGAACATCTCGTCCATGTTGCCGAACAGGATCACGGTGTTGTCGTCGACGCGCACCATGCGGCCGTAATGGGTGGAGGTGTTGACCTCGAAGGTCTCGGCCGAAATCTCGCGGCCGAGATACTCGCCGATCGCGTCCATCTTGAAGATCAGCTTGCCGTCGCCGTCGATGCGGATCAGCGCCGGCTGGTAGGTGATGGTCACCCCCGGCTTCTGGCCCATGAATTCGGCGATGGCGCGGGCCTCGACCGAGTCGTTCATGGTGACGCCGCACTGGTGCGAAATCGTCTGCTCGAAGGTGATGTCCTTCATCGCCTTGAAGATGTTGGAATGCGTTGCGTCGCGTGCAGATAGTGACATGACGATTTCTCCTGTTTCAGCGCTTGAGACCGAGTTCGCCGAGGATCTGGCCAATCCGCTCTTCGGATTTGGCGCGGACATCGGCGAAGGCGACCGGCTTGGAATGCGGCATCGACCAGATCGGCTGCAGGCCGGTGGCTGCCTTGTCGGCGAGCGCGCCGTGCTTCTTGACCCAGCCCTGGAAGAGCTTCTTGTTGGCGGCACCATGCTTCTCGTCATTGGCGAGCAGGTGCATGAGGTCGATCGTGTTGGCGAGATTGCGCTCGTAGTCAGCCTCGGCCGCCGAAATCACCGCCGGGGTGATGAAGTCATGGTTGGCGGCGGCGATCTGCATCAGGAAGCCGGAGCGGAACACTTCGCCCACCAGCGGCTCGAAGACGATGTTGATGGCGAAATACTGCTCGAGATAATCGGTCGCGCCCATGATGGTCTCGACCGCTTCGCGCGTGCCTTGCCAGTTCTTGTCCTCGAGCCAGGCCTTCTTGCCGAGTTCGTCGTCCCAGCCGGGCAGGTCCATGCCGATCTCGGCAAGGTAGAGCGTGATGTCCTGGGCAAGCCTGAGCTTGTAGGACGAGTTGGTCAGCGTCGCGTTGTTGATCATCTGGGTGTAGCCGTAACGCTGCGCCTGCATCAGCGAGGTGCCGAGCCCGAATTCGGCATGTTTCCAGGCGCCGAGCTGCGTCTGCAGGATCTTGACCCAAGCCTTGTCGAAGGTCTTCGGCGTACCCGACTTGCGGGCATTGTTGATGACGCTCTGCACCATCGTCTCGATCTTCGACTGGCGCTGGTAGTGCGTGCGCTCCCATTCCTGGTCGGGAGCGCGGAAGGCATGCCAGTTGGAGCTCTGGGCGGCGGTGTTCTGCTTGACATAGGCGCCCTTGCCGTCGGCGAAGGAGATGATCCAGTCCTGGATCAGGTAGCGTTCCGGGTCGGGCTGGACGTCGACCGTCATGTCCTCATAATGGGTGGCGCGCTGGCCTTTCGGATCGAAATACCGGTATTTCCGGCTGTCGGAGTCGGCGAAGATTGCCGCGCCGGCGGCTCCGGATCCGACTGAACTCGAGGTTGCAGGCATAGTCTCTCTCCCTTGTTGCAGTTGTGGTTGGCTGTGGTGTCGGCCGCCCCTTAATGGGCCGGCGTTGCACCTGCCGATGTGGTGAATTTGTCGAAGAAGATCCGCTCGGTTTCGAAGCCGTTCATGAACAGCACCGGCTGCAGCGCATCGATCATCGGCGGCGGGCCACAGGCATGGACATCGCCCTGCCCGTCGACCGCCAGTAGCTTGAGCATGGCGTCGACGCTCTGGTGCACGAAGCCACGCTCGCCTTGCCATTCGGCGTCGTCATTGGCGTGCGACAGCACGGGAATGAAGGTGACGTCGGAATGATTGCCGACCAGCTCGGCGATCCTGTCGAGATAGAACAGGTCGTTGCGGGTGCGGGCACCGTAGAAGAAATAGACCGGACGCTTCTCGCCGCTCTTCAGATGGTCGTTGAGGATCGACCAGATCGGCGACATGCCGGAGCCGGCGCCGACCAGGATCAGGGGTCCTTGCCGTTCGTCGCGGCGGAAACAGGTTCCGTAAGGTCCGACGACGGTGACTTCGGCTCCGGCGCTGATGCCTCCGGAATCGAGTTCGCCCGAGAACTTTCCCTCAGGGTATTTTTTGATGATGAAGGAGAGTTTTTCGGTTTGGTCCGGCGTATTTGCCATGGAGAACGAGCGCGTAATCGTCTCCCCTTTTTGCGTGGTAACCGTGATGTCGACATATTGCCCCGCCCAGAACTTCATTGGGGAGCCGAGTTCGATCTCGATGCCGCGAATGTCGTGGGTCAGGTGCTCGATGCGAGCAATCCGGCCCTTGTACGTCTTCACGGCGATCGCTTTCGCCAGAATCTCCTCGTCGTAATTGAGAAGCTCGACTTCCAGGTCGGAGTAGGCAATGCAGCGGCACAACAGAACGTGCCCGCTTTCCTTCTCCATGTCGTTCAGCGCGAAGGTCGAGTATTTCAGCATGTCGACTTCGCCTTCGAGCAACACGCTTTTGCAGGCCGAGCATTGCCCTTCCTTGCAGCCGTGCGGCAGGGCGATGCCCTGGCGAAACGCGGCGTTGAGCACCGTTTCGCCATTTTCGACCTCGAATTCGACGCCGACCGGGCTGAGCCTGACCGTGTGGGTTTCCGACATACGGACCTCCAGTGAAAGGAAGGGGCGGGACGAACCCGCCCCCCTTTGGCCTGATCAGTTGCAGGGATTGATCGTGAAGCCGGCCCGGTATTCCGCCAGGTGCTTCTCACGGTCGGCGGGCGACATGGCACGCAGCGCGTTCAGCGGCGATCCGAGCGTGTTGCCGCGCACATCGTCGAGCGTCCACATCTCCTTGTCGTCGAAGCGCAGATGCGGCTGCGGGACCAGCGTCTTGCCATCGGAGCGGACGAAGTTCAGGTCCTTGATCGCATCGGCCAGATCCCAGCCGTCATAGAGCGTCTCCCACTCGCGCTTGCCGCTGAAGCGGCCCATCGCGGGCGTCGGGCGGCCCTGATACTCGTCGGCGAAGGCAACCGTTGCGGTCCACTTGTCGAGTTCGTGGGCAAAGGTGTGGAGCTGACCGTCGATCTCGCCGACCACCATGTCCTCGCGGATCAGGCAAGGAACGAGGCACGACCAGCAGCGGTGCGGATAGACGTAGCCGACGTCGCTGTTGAACAGCAGCACCTTCTCGCCCTTGTGGCTGAGCTTGGCGTACCATTTCCAGAAGTCGCCGAACTCGGCGTACCAGCCCGGATACTTATGCTCGAACCACTCGAAGTCCTTGTCGGTCTGGGCTTCGATGCGCCAGAAATTGACCGGCCAGCCGACCGCGAAGAACTGTCCGACCTTGTGGACGTAGTTCTTCTTGGTGATACGCTCCCAGGCCGCCTGGACGTCGTCGTGATGGACCTTGATGCCGTATTTCTCGAGCGGCAGCATGTAGGTGCGGTAGTAATCCTCATAGATCCAGCGGTGCCACATCTCCGCGTAGGATTCCTTGTTCTTGTCGCGGTTGGTGGTGCCGTATTCGATGAAGGTGCCGATGGCCGCATCGACGATCGCATGGTTCTGCCAGAAGGCGTAACGCAGGTCGCGCTCGAGCAGGAGATGGTTTTCCGGCTCCTTGAGTGCCGCCATCAGCAGCGAGTGGCCATTGCCGATATGCCGGCTTTCGTCGGACTGCACCGACAGGAAGACGGTCGGCAGCGCATAGTCGCCATTGCGGGCGGCTTCCGAAGGCATGGCGACGAACAGCGTGTTGGTGAAGGCAGTCTCGGCGACCACGGTCAGGTACATGCAGGCGGCGGTCATCGTGTCGCCGGTGATGAAGCCTTCGGCGAACTGGCGGCCGATGGTGGTGGCGTAGCACTTTCCGAAGGCTTCCTCGGTGATGTCGAAGCCGGCCGGATCGATGTAGTTCTCCATGTACCATTTCTTCAGATTCATCTGGATCGTCGAGTGACGGAACTCGTCGATCATCTGCATGGTGAAACCGGTCCGGAGTTCCTCGCCGGGTGCGATGCGGGCGACCATCGCCATCGAGCGGGCGGCCGAGATTTCCGGGAACGGAATGATGGCCAGGAAGAGCTTCATCCACTCGACCCAGCGCGGCTCGACATTGCGGAACATGTCGCCGCGCAAGGCCGCATCGAGCGCGCCATAGACGCGGTTGTCCTTCTCTTCCTGCATCGGGAAATAGGACCGCAGAACCTGCTTCATCGGGTCGCGCGGCGTCTTGTTGATCTTGTAGTCGGTCGGAAACGTCATCGCTTCCTGCACGTAGGAAGGATTCCAGCCGAGATCGGCAATCTTCTTGGTCGCCTCGCCGACGGAGATTCCGCGTTGCGAGGTAATCTTGTTGAGCGTCAGAGACGTCATGGTCATAAGCCTCCACCAGGTTTGAGCCGCAGGTCCCTTGACCCCGGCATGAAGCGGCAAAGCACCGCCAGTGAGAGTGCGAGCGGCATGACAAGGCGTTGCGCGTCGAAGCGCGACCCGAGGTCCGGCCGTTCAAGTGGATCGGGGCAAAGGTTTCGAGGCGTCTGGCAAGGATCCGCGACGCCAACCGCATATGCGATGGGCGTATCGAAGCGGTCCTGCTTCCTCCGTTCCTTCGTTCTTTTGGCACCGCGTCAAGCGCGATGGGCTTCTTATGAAAATGAACAAAGCAAGCGCCGTGCCAGTTTTAAAATAGCGCTCACGGCCGGCATTAAAAACAAGACCGTCGCCCTTTGGGCAGGCAATCCGATGCGCAACTGTAACGTTCTTTTACAGTTGTAACTTACGCCTGTAATATTTAACATATATTCGCATGTGCAGCATGATTAGTTAGCATTCGCAGCAAATAACGAAATTCATATTATCTGTTTAACTCTTCGTCTTTCCAGACTATTTGAAGGCGGCGGCCCATGGGTGGGCCTGGCGCTGGAGAAAAACCATGCCGAACGACAAGGACAGTCGAGGGTCACCCGAGCCGATGTCCAGCCATGCCGACGGTGTAACCGGTGATCTCGTCAAGCTGATGCCGCGCGATCTGGTCTTCGTCATGCGCTTCATGGGCGAGAGCCAGCACCGTCTGCAAAGCCATTTCCAGGACTTCATCCGGGCCGAGCTTGCCGCCGGCGGCGTCACCATGGAGACGCATCCGATGATCCATCTGTTCATCGAAAACCACGCGATCCTGCTGCGCGACTTCGTGTTTTCCGGGGTTTCGCTGACGCGTCAGTTCCGTGTCGAAGAGATCGAGCGCCTGACCGGCGACACGACATCGATGATCCGCGTCGACATCTGGGACCAGTTGAAGAGCCACATCGAGACGGCTGAAAAACAGTTCCAGTCGCAAGCCGGCACATTGCCCAAATTGCTGTCGGCTTTCGAGAAACCGCAGGGGCCTTTGGGGAGCGAAAAATGACCCAGGCATCCAAAACCGCCAGGCGTGACGCGCTGCTCGCGCGCCGGCTCGATCTCGTCGCCAGCGTCTCGGCGCTTACCGCGGAGGCGCTGCGGCTCAACCAGAAACGCGCCGGTATCGAAATGGACGTGCTGCGCCTGGAGCTCGAAATCGGCAGAAGCGGCGCCAGCGAGCAACTGGTGCGGGACTTGCATGAGGCTGAAGAGAACGCCGAGGCAATCATGCAGGCATGTGCGGCTTGCGAGGATCGCATCATAGCTGCGGAGGGCGATGTCGAGGACGTCGATCGCCTGCTGGCCGCAACGGCGAACGAGGACTGACGGGAGAGACAGCATGAACCAGCAGACGATGCAGAACCTGACCTTGTTCGACCTTCTGGCCCGCAGCTGGCAGCGGCCGTCGGCGATCGCCGATCTGCGCTTCAGCGCCGACGGTTCGGCTGTGACTTTCACCTCGGTCGACGGAACCGTCGCCATAGCCGCGGTCGCGGATCACGAGCCGCCGGAAGCGCGGATCAGGGTCAGCAACGATCTCGGCCAGACGACGATCCGCCCCAGGGAGAAGCCGCCAGTGCCATTGATTGCCACGGCGGCATTCGGTGACGGCGATGTGCCGCTCGCCAGCTATGCGCATTCCGGCTTCCTCGTCGGCGCGGCGAGCGGCGACGTGCTGCATCTGACCACCGGCGGTGAAGTCGCTGAGCCCCTGGTCAGGATCGACGGGCCGGTCGTCGCCATCGACCACAGCGCCAAGGCCGGCACGATAGCCATCAGCAACGGGCATGATGTCTTCCTGTCGCGGGGGAAAGGCGATGCCGTGCGACTGGAACGCGATGTGACCTCGTCGACAGATGCACTTGCCTTCTCGCCGGGCGGGCGGCGACTTGCCTGCGGCCTTGGCGAAGGGCTGTCGATCTGGGCGGTCGAAGGCGACGCAGCCTTGACACACGACATCCCGCTATCCGCGCGCCCGGTGTCGATCCGCTGGAGCAGAGACGGCACCTGGCTGGCCTGCGGGCTCGAAACCGGCGGCTTTGCTCTGGTCTCTCTGGCCGATGGAAGAGCAGAAATCGTCGCGGGATTTCCATCGCCGGTCCGCACCGTGTGCTGGAGCCAGCCGGCGCATGCGTTGTTTGCATCGGGCGCCTTCCGGATCGCCGGCTGGTCGATGACCGCCCCGCCGGTTGGCGGCGAAACCTCGGGTGCGCTGGAGACAGGTCGCGCCGGGCTGGTCCTTGTCGAGGCGGTGGCGGCACACCCGGAAAAGAAGCTGATTGCGGCGGGCTACGCCAACGGCCGTATCACCATCGCCCAGATCGGCGCGCGGGACGAGCTTCTCGTCAGGCCCTTGGGCAGCGCCGTCACCGCTCTCGCCTGGTCCGGCGACGGTCGGCATCTGGCGATCGGAGCTGTCGATGGCACCGCCGCCATCGTCACCTTTCCCGCACAGATGTTCAAATAACGGACGCAGTCCTTATGAAACAGGAGGATGACATGCAGACCGAACTCACCGCCGAGGACAAGAGCAAGGACGAATTTTTCGAACGGCTGGCCGAACTGTCGGAAGAAATGGTGGCCAAGCATGGCAAGGATTTCAGCATGGGCGCGCTGGTGCTCGCCGCTCGCTGGATCGCGGAAAACCGCGTCGGCAAGCTGAAGACCAACTAAACCGACGAGACTGTCCGTTGCTCAGACGAAGAGGCGACCCCTATCGGGCGGAGTTGATACCGCTGCTGGGGGTATGGTCGCGCCGCTTCGGCATCAGCAGGACGCCGCATATGGCCACAACATCACTGGCGCGGATCCAGCAAGATCATCTCCGCAGCCTTTTCCGCGATCATGACGACCGGAGAGTTGGTGTTGCCCGAGACGATTGTCGGCATGATCGAGGCATCGACCACGCGCAGTCCGGCAAGCCCGTGAACACGCAGCCGATCGTCGACCACCGCCATCGAGTCCGAGCCCATCTTGCAGGTGCCGACGGGATGGAAGATCGTCGTACCGATATCGCCGGCCTTGCCGATGAGATCTTCGTCGCTCTCATATTGTGTGCCGGGCAGCATCTCTTCGGGCGCAAAGCGTGCCACGGCCCGCGCCTTCATCAGGCTACGGACATGGCGCAGCGAAGCGATGGCGACACCGCGGTCTCCCTCGGTGGATAGATAGTTCGGCCGGATCTTCGTCGCCTCGCGCGGATCGGACGATCCCATATGCACCGTGCCCCGGCTTTCCGGGCGCAGATTGCAGACCGACACAGTGACCGCGGGAAAGCGATGCAGCGGCTCGCCAAGCCGGTCCGTGCTCAGCGGCTGCACATGGTATTCCAGATCGGGTGTCGCGAGGCGAGAATCACTCCTGGCAAAAATGCCGAGCTGGCTCGGGGCCATCGACAGCGGCCCGCTGCGCTTGAGCGCGTATTCCACCCCCATCGACGCGCGGCTGATCAGATTGTGATAGCGCTGGTTGAGCGTCGCGGCATTGGCGACCTTGAAGACGGTGCGGAGCTGCAAATGATCCTGCAGGTTTTCACCGACGCCCGGCAAGGCATGACGAACATCCACACCGATACTCGAAAGCAGATCGGGGCGCCCCACCCCCGACAGTTCGAGCAGCTTCGGCGAATTGATGGCGCCGGCGGCAAGGATCGTCTGTCCGGCGCCGACCCTATGCAGGCGGTCGCCTTGGCGAAAGACCAGTCCGGTGACACGCCGGCCGTCGAATTCGAGCCGTTCCATCTCGGCCCCGGTCATCACGCGCAAATTTTTGCGCGCCGCAATGCCGCGCAAAAACGCCTTCGATGTGTTCCAGCGCACGCCCCGCCGCTGGTTGACCTCGAAATAGCCCGAGCCTTCATTGGTGCCGGTGTTGAAATCGTCGGTGCGGGGAATGCCGAGTTCCTCGGCTGCGTCCCGGAACGCGTCGAGGATTGGCCAGGACAGACGCTGCCGTTCGACCCGCCACTCGCCGCCGGTGCCGTGCATGGCGCTATTG
>NZ_JBFUGJ010000012.1:0-53810 GCF_056402975.1 Mesorhizobium sp. P3_A9
GCGCTTCACCTGAGCTCCACATCACGATGCCGTTCAGCACCACATTGTTGTCGAGGATCATGCGGAAGCTGTTGGTGACAACAGCCGATGGGCCGGTCGGCGTAAAATCGATCTCGCTGCCGCTTTGCGCGTCGCCATAGACAGCGAGTTCGATCGGGCAGGCGGCGAAAGCGATCACTGGGACCATGGCCGCGCTGACCGCTATCGATGCAGTCGCGAGGCTTTTGGACAAGAAGGAACGGATCATCACTGCTATCCGCCTTGAACAGCTTGATCGAGAATGAAGACTGTCGAAAGAAAATAGTCTATCTCGAATGCCACGTTTCCATCCCTATCGACCGGAATGGTGTTCACCTCGCATTTGAGCGTCAAGCTGCGAGAACTCTCCGCCAGCTCGATATGAACGTCACGTTCACGACCGCCGCCGATTGCCCACTTGAATGCACTCTTGTTCAAAAACTGCAGTGCCTTGGGCAAAGTATGTATGGCTATCGGCTTTGTGCCTGCAAAAGTTACGGGATGCCGCCCCACATTGACGTCCAGATGGCCGTACCAGGTCGCCGTCGTTCCACTCGATTGCAATCTTCCGAAGACGGGCTCTACGCTAATCGACCGCAAGCGAAAATCGGGACTGAAGAAGAACTCGCAATTCGCACCGTAGATGCACCACGCCGACTCGGTGTCTCCGTGGCGAAAATGATTATCGGCGCGCAGATCCTCCGGATCTATCAGGTCTCGAACCGTTTCGCGGCTGCTTTTGCCGAGCTCCAAAGGTCCCGCCCGGCCTGTCGTTACAAGCTCGAACAGATCGATTGGCTCGACAGATTCAGCCACCGAACCAACCTTAGAGATCAAGTACCAGCCGTTCCGGATCCTCCAGGCTTTCCTTGACCCGCACCAGGAAGGTCACGGCTTCCTTGCCGTCGACGATGCGGTGATCGTAGCTGAGCGCCAGGTACATCATCGGCCGGATGACGATCTGGCCGCCGACCACGACGGGCCGGTCCTGGATCTTGTGCATGCCCAGAATGCCCGACTGCGGCGCATTGAGGATCGGCGTCGACATCAGCGAGCCATAGACGCCGCCATTGGAAATCGTGAACGTGCCGCCCTGCATGTCGGCGACCGACAGCTTGCCGTCGCGCGCGGCGATGCCCAGGCGGCCGATCTCCTTCTCGATCTCGGCGATCGACATCTGGTCGGCATCGCGCACCACMGGCACGACSAGGCCCTTCTCGGTGCCGACRGCGACGCCGACATGGGCATAGTTCTTGTAGATGATGTCGGTGCCGTCGATCTCGGCRTTGACSGCCGGGATTTCCTTCAGCGCRTGSGTKACGGCCTTGGTGAAGAAGCCCATGAAGCCGAGCTTYACGCCGTGCTTCTTCTCGAACACATCCTTGTATTTGGTCCGCAGCGCCATCACCGCTGACATGTCGACCTCGTTGAAGGTGGTCAGCATCGCGGCGGTCGACTGCGCTTCCTTGAGCCGGCGCGCGATGGTTTGGCGCAGCTTGGTCATGCGCACGCGCTCCTCGCGCGAAGCATCGTCGCCCGAGGATGGCGCACGCACGGCAATCGGTGCTGCCGGTGCCGGCGCTGCCTTGGGCGTCTCGGCCGGCTGCGATGGCGCGCCCTTGGAGATGGCGTCGAGCACGTCGCCCTTCAGCACTTGGCCGCGCTTGCCGGAACCCGAAAGCTGGTCGACCGCGAGATTGTTCTCGGCGATCAGTTTGGCCGCCGCAGGCGCCGGCGGCATGCTGCGCGGCTCGACCGCGCCGGCATCGCCGGCAATCTTGGCGGTCTCGGCCGCGGCCTGCTTGGTGGTCTGTGCCGCATCCGGCGACGAGGCCTGCGACACCGCTTGTGGCTTGGTCGCCGGGGCGGCGGCAGCGCCGCCTGCCGAGATCGAACCCAGCAGAGCGCCGACGCCGACCGTTTCGCCTTCCTTGACGGTGATTTCGCTCAGCGTGCCCGCAGCGGCGGCCGGAACCTCAACCGTCACCTTGTCGGTTTCGAGCTCGACCAGCGGCTCGTCGACGGCAATGGCATCGCCGACCTTCTTGAACCATTTGCCGATGGTCGCCTCGGTGACGGATTCGCCGAGAGTGGGAACGCGGATTTCGGTAGCCATTGTGCCTGTCCGTTTTCTTTCGGTTCTGTTCTTTATTCGCCCAATTCTGCTCTATTCGCCAAGCGCGTCTTCGAGCAAGGCGGCGAGCTGGGCAAGGTGCTTGGACATCAACCCGGTCGCCGGCGACGCCGCCGCCGGCCGGCCGGTGTAGCGGACGCGCTGATGCTTGGCATCGATATGCGCCAGCACCCATTCCAGATACGGGTCGATGAACGACCAGGCGCCCATGTTCTTGGGCTCCTCCTGGCACCACACCATCTCGGCGTTGCGGAAACGCGACAGTTCGGTGATCAGCGCCTTGGCCGGGAACGGATAGAGCTGTTCGACGCGCAGCAGGTAGATGTCGTTGATGCCGCGCTTCTCGCGCTCCTCGTAGAGGTCGTAATAGACCTTGCCCGAGCACAGCACGACGCGGCGGATCTTCGAATCCTTGACCAGCTTGATCGCCTGTCCGGAAAGCAGCTGGGCATCGTCCCACAGCAGCCGGTGGAACGAGCTTTCGCCAGAGATTTCCGGCAGCGTCGACACCGCCCGCTTGTGGCGCAGCAGCGACTTCGGCGTCATCAGGATCAGCGGCTTGCGGAAGTCGCGCTTCAGCTGCCGGCGCAATATGTGGAAGTAGTTGGCCGGCGTGGTGCAGTTTGCCACTTGCATATTGTCTTCGGCGCAAAGCTGCAGGAAGCGTTCCAGCCGGGCCGAGGAATGTTCCGGACCCTGGCCTTCATAGCCATGGGGCAGCAGGCAGACCAAGCCCGACATTCTGAGCCACTTGCGTTCGCCCGAGGAAATGAACTGGTCGAACACCACCTGGGCGCCGTTGGCGAAGTCGCCGAACTGCGCTTCCCACAAGGTCAGCGCCTTCGGTTCGGCCAGGCTGTAGCCATATTCGAAGCCCAGCACCGCTTCTTCCGACAGCATCGAGTTGATGACTTCGTAGCCGGCTTGTGCCGCCGATAGATTGTTGAGCGGGATGTAGCGGGTCTCGTCGCGCTGATCGTAGAGCACGGAATGGCGTTGCGAGAAGGTGCCGCGTTCGGAATCCTGCCCCGACAGGCGGATCGGATTTCCGTCGAGCAGGATGGCGCCGAAAGCCAGCGCCTCGGCCGTCGACCAGTCGATGCCTTCGCCCGAATCGATCGCCTCGCGACGGTTCTCGAGGAAGCGGATGATCGTCTTGTGTGCCTCAAAACCCTTCGGCACCTCGGTCAGCTTCTTGCCGATTTCCTTCAGCGTCTTGACCGGCACGGCGGTCTTGCCGCGCCTTTGTTCGTCCTGGTTGTCGGCCGTGCGCAGGCCAGACCAGGCGCCATCCAGCCAGTCGGCCTTGTTGGGCTTGTAGTGCTGGCCGACTTCCCATTCTGATTCCAGATGCGCACGCCAGTCGGCCTTCATCTGGTCGAGCTCGGCCTGGCTGATGTGGCCCTCGGCGATCAGCCGCTCGCCATAGATCTGCACCGTCGTCTTGTGGGTGCGGATGTTGCGATACATGAGCGGCTGGGTGAAGGCCGGTTCGTCGCCCTCATTGTGGCCGAAGCGGCGGTAGCAGAACATGTCCACGACCACCGGCTTGTGGAACTTCATGCGGAATTCAATCGCCACCTTGGTGGCATGCACCACGGCTTCCGGGTCGTCGCCATTGACGTGGAAGATCGGCGCCTCGATCATCTTGGCAACATCGGACGGATAGGGCGACGAGCGCGAGAAGCGCGGATTGGTGGTGAAGCCGATCTGGTTGTTGATGATGAAATGCAGCGTGCCGGCAACGCGATGGCCGCGCAGGCCTGACAGGCCGAGGATTTCGGCGATCACGCCCTGGCCGGCGAAGGCGGCGTCGCCGTGCAACAGCAGCGGCAGCACCTTGGCCCGCTCTTCCAGCGGCACGATCTCCTCGCGGCCGCGGCCGAACAGATAGTCCTGCTTGGCGCGTGCCTTGCCCATCACCACCGGGTCGACGATTTCCAGATGCGASGGRTTGGCGGTCARSGACARATGCACCTTGTTGCCGTCGAACTCGCGGTCCGACGAGGCGCCGAGATGGTACTTSACGTCGCCGGAGCCTTCGACCTCGTCGGGTGCGGCCGAGCCGCCCTTGAACTCGTGGAAGATGGCGCGGTGGGGCTTCGCCATCACCTGGGACAGCACGTTCAACCGGCCGCGATGCGCCATGCCGAGCACGATTTCCTTCATGCCGAGCTGGCCGCCGCGCTTGACGATCTGCTCCAGCGCCGGGATCAGCGCTTCACTGCCGTCGAGGCCGAAGCGCTTGGTGCCCTTGTACTTGACGTCGATGAACTGCTCGAAGCCTTCCGCCTCGACCAGCTTCGAGAGGATCGCCTTCTTGCCGGTGGCGGTAAACGAGATCTCCTTGTCGGCGCCTTCGATGCGCGCCTGGATCCACGCCTTCTCCTCGGGATCGGAGATGTGCATGAACTCGACGCCCAGCGTCGAGCAATAGGTGCGAGTCAGGATCTCCAGCATCTGCCGGATGGAGCCGAATTCGAGCCCCAGCACATTGTCGAGGAAGATCGGCCGGTCGTAGTCGGCTTCGGTGAAGCCGTAATTCTCGGGCGACAATTCGTTGTAATCCTCGAGCGGCTTGGCGATGCCGAGCGGATCGAGATTGGCATGCAGATGGCCGCGCATGCGGTAGGCGCGGATCATCATGATGGCGCGCACGGAGTCGCGCGTCGCCTGGTGCACGTCGGCATCGGAGAGCACGACGCCGTTGGTGACCGCCTTGTCCTTGACCTTCTTTTCCAGGTGCTTTTCGACGACGCCCCAATTGCCGTCGAGCGCCGACACCAGTTCGCCATTGGCCTGCAGCGGCCAGGAGGGTTTCGCCCAGGAAGCGCCCTTGGCGTTCCTGCGCACATCGCCGGCATCGTCCTTCAGCSCMGMGAAGAASTCCTGCCAYTCGGGRTTKACCGAYTCCGGATCRTCCTCATAGGMGGCRTRCARCGCSTCGATRTARTCGGCRTTGCCGCCRTASAGGAAAGAGGTRAGCGAAAACTGGTCGTTGGCCTGATCTTGTCTTGCCATTTTTTGCCTGCGGAGCCCTGGCTCCGTCTCCTTGCGTTTGGAGGGGAGTAGGGCAGTAAGGCAATAGGTCAGTGGGAAAGTGGCGTTGCCGCCGCTCGTTCCGTTCTTCCTATTCCCCTACTGCCATACTGCCCTACTCCCTTACTGCCTTAACCCTTGATCGCCTCGACCAGCGTCGTGCCGAGACGTGCCGGCGAGGGCGAAACTTTTATACCGGCCGATTCCATCGCCGCGATCTTGTCTTCCGCGCCGCCCTTGCCGCCGGAGATGACCGCGCCCGCATGGCCCATGGTGCGGCCGGCCGGTGCCGTGCGTCCGGCGATGAAGCCGGCCATCGGCTTCTTGCGGCCACGCTTGGCTTCGTCCTTGAGGAACTGCGCGGCGTCTTCCTCGGCCGAACCGCCGATCTCACCGATCATGATGATCGACTTGGTCTCGTCGTCGGCGAGGAACATCTCGAGCATATCGATGAACTCGGTGCCCTTGACCGGGTCGCCGCCAATGCCGACGGCGGTGGTCTGGCCGAGCCCGACATTGGTGGTCTGGAAGACTGCCTCATAGGTAAGCGTTCCCGAGCGCGAAACAACGCCGACCGAGCCCTTGCGGAAGATGCTGCCCGGCATGATGCCGATCTTGCATTCGTTGGGGGTGAGCACGCCCGGGCAGTTCGGGCCGATCAGCCGCGAGGTCGAACGGTCGAGCCGCGCCTTGACCTTGATCATGTCCATCACCGGAATGCCTTCGGTGATGCAGATGATCAGCGGAATTTCCGCCTCGATCGCTTCCAGGATGGCTTCGGCGGCGCCCGCCGGCGGCACGTAGACGACGGACGCATTGGCGCCGGTCCTTTCCTTGCCTTCGGCGACGGTGGCGAAGATCGGCAGGCTCTCGCCCTTCGACCCGGTCCAGGTCTCGCCACCCTTCTTGGGGTGGATGCCACCCACCATCTTGGTGCCGTGATAGGCCAGCGCCTGTTCGGTGTGGAACGTACCGGTCTTGCCGGTCAGGCCCTGCACCAGCACCTTGGTGTTCTTGTCGAYGAGAATGGACATCGGAGCCCTTTTCTAAAAACCGTTGATCGAGGAAGGCGAGACGCGCTTGTAGACGCCGCTCACCATGTCTTGCCAGGCATCGCTGCCGGCAGGTTTGAAATGCAGTCGCATGCGGTAGATGTCGGCATCGTCAAAAATATACGTCACGCGGGCAGACCCGCGCGGCGACGACCGCTTCAGGACCAACTCGCTGCCGTTCCAGCTGCCCGTGGCCGGCGACGCCGGCACAAAGCCCATCGAATCGAACTGGTGCATGGTGACGAGGCTGTTCTGCTGGTCGAAGCCGAACACGCTGTGCGCGCCGAAGGAAATCGTGCCGTCGCGACGCTGGCGATAGCGCTGCACCACGAACAGGCCGCCGAACTGAGCCTCTGCCAGCACTTCGGACGTCGCCGGGCCGCCATCGGCCCATTGTGTGTCCGCCACCTCTTCCTCGCCGCGCCACGCGCCGACCAGCGCCTGCAGGCGCTGGTGATCGGCCGAGAGCGAAGAGAAGGATGCAGCGTTCATGGTCAGAGCCGCTTCAGGTCGGYGACGGTGAGGTCGCTCTTGGCATTGCCGGTGTTGAGCGTCGTCGACGGCTCGAACATCAGCACTACGGGCTCTGCGGTCAGCGAGCGCGGCCGATGCTCGACGCCACGCGGCACGACGATGAAATCGCCCTCGCCGAGCTCGACCGGACCATCGCGAAAATCGATGGCAATACGCCCGCGCAGCACGAGGAAGGCTTCGTCCTCATGCTCATGCGCATGCCAGTCGAAAGCCTCGCCGAACTTGGCGACCTTGGCCTGGCTGTCGTTCACGTCGCCGGCGATATGCGGATCGAAGACCTTGCTGATCTTCGCGTCCGCCGCCTCGACGAGGTTTATCTTGCACGGAGGCACAGGCTCAGCCCTTCACCGCCGCCACGATCTTCTTGGCTGCGTCGTCTAGGTCATCGGCCGACACGACGTTGAGGCCGCTGTCATTGATGATCTTCTTGCCGAGCTCGGCATTGGTGCCTTCGAGACGCACCACCAGCGGCACCTTCAGGCCGACTTCCTTGACCGCGGCGATGACGCCCTCGGCRATGATGTCGCACTTCATGATGCCGCCGAAGATGTTGATCAAAATACCTTTGACAGCCGGATCCTTGGTGATGATCTTGAACGCCGCCGTCACCTTCTCCTTCGACGCGCCACCGCCGACATCGAGGAAGTTGGCGGGCTCGGCACCATAGAGCTTGATGATGTCCATCGTCGCCATTGCGAGGCCGGCGCCGTTGACCATGCAGCCGATATTGCCGTCGAGCGCGACATAGGCGAGGTCGTATTTCGACGCCTCGATCTCCTTCTCGTCCTCTTCGGTGGTATCGCGCAGTTCGAGCACGTCCGGATGGCGGAACAGCGCATTGTTGTCGAACGACACTTTCGCGTCGAGCACGCGCAGCCGGCCGTTCTTCATGACGATCAGCGGATTGACCTCGAGCAGGCTCATGTCCTTCTCGACGAAGGCCTTGTAGAGGATCGGAAACAGCGTATCGCCGTCCTTGGCCGCGTCACCGTCGAGCATCAGCGCACCGTTAAGCGCCTTCAGATCGGCCGATGTGACACCCTTTTCCGGGTCGATGGCCACGGTGATGATCTTTTCCGGCGTGTCATGCGCCACCGCCTCGATGTCCATGCCCCCTTCGGTCGAGACGACAAAGGCGACGCGGCCGACCGAGCGGTCGACCAGGATCGACAGATAGAGCTCGCGCTCGATGTCGGCGCCGTCCTCGATATAGAGGCGGTTGACCTGCTTGCCGGCCGGGCCGGTCTGCTTGGTCACCAGCGTGTGGCCGAGCATCTCGTTGGCATTGGTGACGACGTCGGCGACAGACTTCGCCAGCCGCACACCGCCCTTGGCGTCGGGGCCAAGCTCAGTGAATTTGCCCTTGCCGCGGCCGCCGGCATGGATCTGGCTCTTCACCACATAGAGCGGGCCGGGCAGCGCCTTGGCGGCGGCTTCGGCCTCGCTTGCCTTGAACACCGGCACGCCTTCGGCCACCGGCGCGCCAAAGCTCTTCAGCAGCGCCTTGCCTTGATATTCATGGATGTTCATCGGGAACTATCTCCAGGTCTTTTGCCGGGGTTGTTTTTTGGCGAGGTTCACTTCGAGGCGAGCTGCGGCGCGATCTTGACGCAGGCCTCGGTCAGGCCCTGCACGGTCGCCACCGAACTGTCGAACATCTTCTGCTCGGCCTTGTTGAGGTCGATTTCGATGATGCGTTCGACGCCGCCGGCGCCGATCACCACGGGCACGCCGACATAGGTGCCCTTGACGCCATACTGGCCGGAGAGGTGCGCCGCGCAAGGCAGCACGCGCTTCTTGTCCTTGAGATAGGCTTCGGCCATCTGGATCGCCGAGGCGGCCGGCGCGTAATAGGCCGAACCAGTCTTGAGCAGGCCGACGATCTCGGCGCCGCCGTCGCGGGTGCGCTGCACGATCTGGTCGAGCYTYTCCTTCGAGGTCCAGCCCATCTTGACGAGGTCGGGCAGCGGAATGCCCGACACCGTCGAATAGCGGATCATCGGCACCATGGAATCGCCGTGGCCGCCGAGCACGAAGGCGGTGACATCCTCGACCGAAACCTTGAATTCCTCGGCCAGGAAATAGCGGAAGCGCGCGCTGTCGAGCACGCCGGCCATGCCGACTACATGGGTCTTGGGCAGTCCGGAAAACTTCTGCAGCGCCCACACCATGGCGTCGAGCGGGTTGGTGATGCAGATGACGAAAGCCTTCGGCGCATACTTCTTCAGGCCGGCGCCGACCTGTTCCATGACCTTGAGGTTGATGCCCAGCAGGTCGTCGCGGCTCATGCCCGGCTTGCGCGGCACGCCGGCGGTGACGATGCAGACATCCGCACCCTCGATCCCGGCATAGTCATTGACGCCGGTCAGCCGCGAGTCAAAACCATCGACCGGCGACGACTGCGCGATATCGAGCCCCTTGCCCTGCGGAATGCCCTCGGCAATATCGAACAGCACCACGTCGCCGAGGTCCTTGAGGCCGATCATGTGGGCCAGTGTGCCGCCGATCATGCCCGAGCCGATAAGCGCTATCTTGTTGCGTGCCATGTGAGGATGTTTTCCCTTTGTCTGTGACTGCGCCCAAATCTTTGACGACTTGATGACGGCGTCGAGGAAGAGGCCGGAATGCAGCGGAAACCCGCGAGATTTCGCCGCACCCAATAGCCCCGGTGCGAGATAAATTCAAACGATTATTTTGGGGTGAGCATTTTCAATCGGTTAGATGGTTTGGGATTTACGTAAACGTCAAAGTTTGTAAGCCGACTTGTTGGACATTATACAATTAGAGTGGCAATCAGAAGGCTTGAAGAGGCGATGACGCCCTTGTGATGCAGGTCTCCGGGGAATGTGTTCGACGAGCCTGTGAGCCCGGACGGCATCAAGACCGAAGATGCCACAATTTCTCCGCCCGCCCAATTATGTCGTCGCGCCAGGCCAGCTTTTCCAGCCAGTCCGACGGAATTCCCGACAGGCCATAGAGCGCGCCCGCAAGCTGCCCGGTGACAGCGCCGACCGTGTCGGCATCGTCGCCGAGATTGGCTGCCTTGAGCACAGCTGACCCGAAATCACCGGTCGTCGCCACGCACCAGCAGGCAGCGTCGAGCGTCGCGGGGGCGTGGCCGGAGCTGATCACATCACGACGATCGCAGTCGCCTTTCGCCGATACATTTTGCGGCAGAATGCCTGTCTCGATCATTTCCCAGAGAAAGGCCGCCAATCGCCCGCAGCATTGCTGCGGTACCGGCGCGGCGTGCGTCGTCCTGCCTTGCGCCAGCGCAAGCGTGACCGCCTCGCTCCTGGAGCGGGCGCACAACGCCACCGGCGCAAGCCGCATGATCGATCCGTTGGCTTGGCGCTCGGGATCGGCATTGTTTTCGAGCGTGCCATTGCGTTCGAAAGCGTCCAGTGCAACGAACGTGGCCATGCCGATATCGAAGCAGGCGCCGGTTACCGAATTCAACCCATGGCGCCACCAGTTGACGAAGCAAGCCAGAAGATGGCGCGGCACGACTGCGCCGTCTTTGGCAATCAGGGAATCGGCCAGACAGAGCGCCATCGAAGTGTCGTCGGTCCATTGACCAGACTTCAGGCCGAAACGACCACCGCCAACCATATCTGTGATCGGCGGACAGCTGTCGCGCTCGACGAATTCCAGCGTGGTCCCCACCGCGTCTCCGACCGCAAGGCCGACAAGCGCACCGATCGCCCGGTCGCGCCTGCCGTCGATCATTGCGCGGCCTGCCCGGCGCGCGGCTCGTCGGATGCCTTCGCCGCCTTCGCCTTGCGCCGCTCCGCCCAGTCCTCCAGCCAGTCGCGGCTCTGCATCTCGATCAGGCGTGACGATGTACGTTCGAACTCGAACACCTCGACGCCGCGCTTGGCCACATAAAGCTCTTGCGGCGGCGCCTCGGCGCTCACCACCAGCCTCACGTGATGATCGTAAAGCGTGTCGATCAGCAGGATGAAGCGCTTGGCCTCGTTGCGCTTGCCTTCGCCCAGCACCGGAACGTGATCGATGAAGATGGTCGAGAAGCGCCCGGCGATCGCCAGGAAATCGCGCGCGCCGAGCGGCTTTTCRCASAGATCGGCGAAGGAAAACCGCGCCGCAKCRCCGGCGGCRGCCGGCACCACCACTTGCCTTCCCTTCAGCGTCAGCGACGTCGCTTCTGTCGGCGCGCCGCGCGTCATCGTCCGCCAGGCCTCGTCGAGCGCCCGGTCGGCTGCCGCGTCCACTGGCATGACATAGACCGGCGTGCGGGCGAGCTTTTCCAGCCGGTAATCCTTGTCGCTGTCGAGCGACAGCACCTGCGCGTGCCGTTCCAAGATGCTGATGAACGGCAGGAACAGCTGGCGGTTCAGCCCGTCGCGATAGAGATCTTCCGGCGCCACGTTCGAGGTGGCGACAAGCACGACGCCGCTGGTGAACAGCGCCGAAAACAGTCTGGACAGGATCATCGCATCGGCAATGTCGGTGACCGAGAATTCGTCGAAGCACAGCACCCAGGCCTGCTCGGCCAAGGCTTTTGCCACCGGCGGGATCGGATCGTCCTCCTTGACCGTGCCGTCCTTGCGCGCCTGCCGGTGCTTCTGGATGCGGTCCTGCACGTCGGCCATGAAGTCGTTGAAATGGACGCGGCGCTTGCGCCGAACCGGCAGCAGCTCGAAGAACATGTCCATCAGCATGGTCTTGCCGCGGCCGACGCCGCCATGGATGTAGAGGCCCTTGACGATCTCCCGCGTCTCGCGCTTGCGGGCAAACAGCCAGCCCAGCGCACTGGATTTGTGCGCCAGCCGTTTTGCCGAGATTTCCGATGTCAGCCGGTCGAGCGCGGCGGCGATGCGTTCCTGCGCCGGATCGCGCTCGATCGCGCCGGTGTCCACCAGATGGTCGTAGCGCTGCCTGACGGTCGCATGGGTCTGGAGGCCGTCACGCAGATGCATCGGTCACGTCGTTTGTTCTTATGCATGTCGTTGACCCAAACCGGGCACCGGTTTTGGGCGACATGCACTGGAGAGGTCGAGCTTACCTTGTAAGCGAGATCGGTTGACCGCTGGAGGTCTGGCCATCGAATTTCGAGCCGCCCGAGGAATAGAGCCGGGCCAGCGAGCCGCCATTCTCATCATAAAGCGTCAGCTGCTTGCCGGCGACGTTCCACGACTTGATGCCGTCGATCGGGGCTGGGCAATGCAGCGGCCCGGCACGGAAGCCGGCGCCGAACTTGGTCTGCGGCGTCGCAATCTTGCAGCTCTGGCCGGAAACGCTGGCGTTCCAGACGCCGGCGACGGCAGCCGCGCTGAGATCCGAGGCACCGGCGGGCGCCGAGCCGTCCGGCGGCAAGGACGCAACCTGCGTGTTTGCCGGTGCGGTCGGGAATTGCGACGGGTCGGTGGTGCCGGGCGAGGCCGGCGGCGGCAGCTGGTTGGAACTCACTTGGCCGGCCGGAGCCGCGGGCAGCGGCGCGGGCTGCTGGTCGTCCATCGACGAGAAGCGTGTGGTCGAGCAGCCACTCGCAACGAGCGCAGCCAGCGATACGGCCACAAGGCCGCTTTTCGAAAAATTCATTCCAACCTCCGTCGGATCCGGCTGGGGGGATGCCGTCCGCGCAATCTCACCTCCACCAAGATGGAGAAGGTGGCGAAATTTCAACCTGATATGGTTAAAATAGGGTTTGCGGCAAGAATTGTTGCAAATTTATCGCAATCATCCGGCCAAAGGCGCGCTCGTCGGTCATCGGAGGCGCCCCTAGCGCGACTCGAACCGGTAGAGCGGCTGCCAAATCGGCATCGGTGGCCGCAGCAGGTCGGCGCATCGGCGGTCCAGCCCAAGCGCCAGCTCATGAGAGCGCCGCACTGCCGTCTTCCAATCGCCGGTCGTTTTCAGCAAGGCCAACGCATCCGCAGGACGGTCGGCTGCGATCATGAGATCGGCCGCAACGATGCGATCTTCCGGCGCGATGGCTTCGCCGGCCTTCAGTCTCCCGGCCAATCCGACCCACTGTTCCCAAGGGAAGGCCGCTGTGAGCAGTTTCGGGCGAGGTGGCGGTTTGGCGCCATTGCCTTGCATGAAGGAGGCCAACGTCGACCGGGCCAACGCCCTGTCGATGAACGACTCTGCCGTTTCGCCCATTTCAAAGATTAGAGCGTGACGCAGGTTATCCTCCCGGTCGCGGTGACCAAGAACATAATCGATCCCGTCGAGCATGGCTGTCGTAACAGCATCGGGATCGTTGATCGGGTCGAGCTGCTTTTCGGCAATCTGCGCGTTGAGCCCAGCTGCCACCGTGGTGCCGAGGCGCAGGTCGCCGGTCTGGTTGACGAGAGGCAGCAAGATCGCGGCCTGAGGAGCATAGTCAATCAGCCGCCCGATCTGTCGGATAGCCGGCCCCATATCGTTTTGACGGTCGAGCGCCTGCACTTCGGCTGGCTGTTTGGAGATATCGAACGAAGGGCGAAGATCGGCTGAGTAAAGGGCATTGCGGATAAACCCCGTACGACTGCCCTTGTGGGGTGGAAGCTTGTCGAGGTACGCGACGTAGTCGGAGAGGTCGTCCTTGACTGCCCGCATCTCGAGAGCCAGCGGCCAAACGCCTGCATTTTCGGCCCTTTGGGCGAACCGAGACTTTGCCTCGTCATCGAGAACGGACAGCGCGCCCGCAATTGCTTTGGCGGCGTCTAACGCCTGGTAAAGATCCAACGTCTGCAAGTGACCCAGTTCGCCCAGCAGCCAATCGCCACCATCCTCGGTGACAAGCACGCGCAAGGCAGGTGGCCCAAGCTGAGGCAAAATCGACTTCGCATTGGGCTGCGGCTGCATGCCGGCAATCATCGCCGCCCGATCCGCTGTTTTGGCATAAGCGAGCCTCAGTTCGACAATGCGCAGCGGCGGATGGCTGCGTCTTTCCAAGTCAGCCAGAAGCGCCGAACCGTCGGCATAGGTGAGATCGCCATAGCGTATCTTCAGATACGCAGCGTCGTCCCCGTAACGATCGCGCCAGAAATTCGGAAAATTTGCCGGCTCGGCGAGCAGAAAATCGGTCGCCGCCATGATGGTTGGTGCATGGCTGCAGGCGCCGGGCTTGTCTTGCCGTGTCTGCGCCGCGGCCATCGACGACATCGACGCGATTGCGATGACCAGAATTGCCAGCCGCCGCATGGCGAGACCCTCCTTGCGCCTGCCGATGGTACACCGAAAGTTGCGGCCGTCACAGCGCGCAGCCTGCTGCCCAGGCGCCGCGACCTTGGAATTCCGCAAAGCAATGCTTGCGCCAACCGGCACAGGACCTATGTCAAGGAGCCGAAACCGCTGGAGCGCAAACCTTGGCCGCAGGAAAGAACGCCGCCAACCGCTATTATCGCGGCCCACCCAGCGACCATTTCGATGGCACCTTGTTTTTCAATCCCGGCGGCCAGATGCCCGGCCGCTTCACCGATCTGCTGAAATGGCAGTTGAACGGCCAGCGTGCGAAATGGCCGGCGACCAGTCCGAGCCCCTTTCCGCAGGCAAAGCCGGCCGCACGTGTCGACGGTTCCGATCTGACCGTGACCATGGTCGGCCATTCCACGCTGCTGATCCAGACGGCAGGGCTGAACATCCTCACCGATCCCGTCTGGTCGCAACGCACCTCGCCGTTTTCCTTCGCCGGACCAAAACGCGTCAATCCGCCGGGCATCGCCTTTGACGATCTGCCGCCGATCGACCTCGTGCTGGTCAGCCACAACCACTACGACCATCTCGACCTCGCCACGCTTAAACGGCTAAAGGAAAAGCACGACCCTCTGGTGGTGACGCCACTCGGCAACGATGTGTTGATCGGCGAGGCGGTCCCCAACATGCGGCTGTCGGCGCATGACTGGGGCGCCAGGGTTGAGATCGGTGACGGCGTTTTCGTCCACATCGAGCCGGCGCATCACTGGTCGGCGCGCGGCGCCCGCGACCGCCGCATGGCGCTGTGGGCCGGCTTCGTCATCGAGACGCCGGGCGGAAACATCTATTTCGCCGGCGATACCGGCTTCCACGACGGCATCAACTACCGGCTGATGGCGGACAAGCATGGCGGCTTCCGCTTCGCCATCCTGCCGATCGGCGCCTACGAGCCGCGATGGTTCATGGCGCCGCAGCACCAGAATCCGCAAGAGGCGGTGCAAGGCATGAAACTGTGCAATGCCGCCTTCGCCGCCGGCTGCCACTGGGGCACTTTTCAGCTCACCGACGAACCGATGGACGAGCCGGTCCGGAAACTGGCCGAGGCGCTCGAGGATCAAGACATCCGGCAGGAACGTTTCCGTGCCTTGCTGCCCGGTGAGGTCTGGACGGTACCGGAGGTCGAACAAGGCTGAAGTCCTGCATTGGCCATTTACGGCACGGTCATTTTCGCCGATGGTCCGGCCAGCAAAAAAGGGGGACTTCAGATGAAATCGATCGTTGCAGCTCTGATGGCGCTGGCAATTTCGGCGCCGGCGGCTTTCGCAGGGGAAATCGCCGATCATGCCGCCGAAGCCGAAAAGGCGCTGCAAGCCGGCGATGGCGCCGGCGCGCTGGAGAAATTCCGCAGTGCCGAGGAGGCGTTGTGGCAAGCGATGCCACTTGCCGTGCAGAACGTCAAACAGGTCGACTCGGCCGGCGGCTTCGGCATCTACAGTGAACGCCCCAATCACATTTATAAGCCAGGCGAGAAGGTCGTGCTCTACATGGAGCCTGTCGGCTACGGTTACGGCTCGGACGGCCTCGGCAACAGCCAGATCGCGCTTGCCGTCGACCTCACCGTGCTTTCCGACTCAGGCGAAGCTTTGGGCACGTTCGAGAAGATCGGCAGCGTTCAGGTCGCCTCCCGCTCGCACAACCGCGAACTCTTCTTCAAGCTCGACCTGTCCCTCGATGGCCTGCCGGCCGGGAAATACAAGTGCAACTTCCTCATGCATGACCAGAACTCGACCAAGACGGCACCGTTCAGCACCGACATCGAGATCGCCGGCTAGTTTTTGCCAGGGACATAGCCTCGCAGCCTACGGAACCCAAGCACGACAGCCGCGTTTTCATGCGGTTTTAAAATCTGTCGGTTTGCGAGGCATTCCCATGATCAAATGGATCATCATTCTGCTCATCGTCGCCGCCGCGGCGAGCCTGCTCGGCATGCCGGCGCTGGCGGGTGCGGCCGCCACCGGCGCGCGCGTCCTCATCGGCATCGTTCTGGTCATCTTCCTGCTGGTGGTGCTCGGCATTTTCGCCGTCACGTAAAACGCCTGCGCACTGGTAATTCCTGCCCGTTTCCGCCATATAGCGCCAAACGGACACGGAATTTCGCGGAGCAATGGCAAGCACTGCCCCTTTCGCCAAGATGAACGGCATCGGCAACGAGATCATCGTTGCCGACATGCGTGGCCGTGCCGATCAGGTGACGGCGGCCGCCGCGCTTGCGCTGAACGCCGATGCCGCGACACGCTTCGACCAGATCATGGCGATCCATGATGCGAAGACGCCGGGCACCGCCTACTATGTCGACATCCTGAATTCCGACGGCACCAGTGCGCAGGCCTGCGGCAACGGCATGCGTTGCGTCGTCCAGGCGCTCGCCGCCGAGACCGGGCAAAAGACCTTCACCTTCGAGACCCGCGCCGGCATTCTCAATGCCCGGGAACATGCCGATGGCTCGATCTCGGTCGACATGGGCATGCCGCATTTCGGCTGGCAGGAGATTCCGCTGGCGGAAGAGTTCCGCGACACCCGCATGATCGAATTGCAGATCGGCCCGATCGACGCGCCGGTGCTGCATTCGCCCTCCGCCGTCTCGATGGGCAATCCACACGCCATCTTCTGGGTCGACCGCGACGTCTGGTCCTATGAGCTCGAACGCTTCGGTCCGCTGCTCGAGAACCACCCGATCTTCCCCGAGCGCGCCAACATCACCATCGCGCAGGTGACTTCGCCCGAAACCATGATCATCCGCACCTGGGAGCGCGGCGCCGGCCTGACCAAGGCCTGCGGCTCGGCCTCCTGTGCCGCCGTGGTGGCCGCGGCCCGCACCAGGCGGACCGGCCGCAGCGTCAACCTGCTGACCCCGGGCGGCGGCACGCTGCATGTCGAATGGCGCGACGACGACCACGTCATCCTGACCGGTGCCGCAGAATGGGAATTTTCCGGCAGCTTCGATCCCTCGACCGGCATTTGGGCCCGCGACACCGAAAGCGCGGCCTGATGTCGGCTCTGTCGAAGAGCCCGGCCTACGAGGATTCGCTCTCCGAGGCCGCCAGCCGCATTGACGTGGTGACCTTCGGCTGCCGACTGAACACCTATGAATCCGAAGTGATGCGGCGCGAGGCCGAAAGCGCCGGGCTCGGGACGCTGGAAGGCGGCGCCGTGATCTTCAACACCTGCGCCGTCACCGGCGAAGCGGTGCGCCAGGCCAGGCAGGCGATCCGCAAGGCGCGCCGCGACAACCCGCAGGCGCGCATCATCGTCACCGGCTGCGCCGCCCAGACCGAGCCTGAAAAATTCGCCGCCATGGACGAGGTCGACCTCGTCCTCGGCAATGAAGAGAAGCTGAAGGCGCACTCCTATCGCGCGCTGCCGGATTTCGGCGTCAACGACACCGAGAAGGCCCGCGTCAACGACATYTTCTCGGTGCGCGAGACCGCCGGCCATATGGTCGACGCCATCGAGGGCCGGGCGCGCGCCTTCGTTCAGGTGCAGAATGGCTGCGACCACCGTTGCACCTTCTGCATCATCCCATACGGCCGCGGCAATTCGCGCTCGGTGCCGATGGGCGCCGTCGTCGAACAGGTCAAGCGGCTGGCCGGCAACGGTTATGCAGAGATCGTTCTGACCGGTGTCGACATGACGTCTTTCGGCGCCGACCTGCCGGGCGCACCGAAACTCGGCAAGCTGGTGAAGACGATTCTCAAGCAGGTGCCCGAYGTRAAACGCCTGCGGCTGTCGTCGATCGATTCGATCGAAGCCGACGACGATCTGCTCGACGCCATCGCCACCGARCCCAGGCTGATGCCGCATCTGCATCTGTCGCTGCAATCGGGCGACGACATGATCYTGAAACGCATGAARCGCCGSCATTTGCGYGACCAGTCSATCCGYTTYTGCGAGGAWGTGCGMAARYTGCGCCCCGCAATCGTCTTCGGCGCCGACATCATTGCCGGCTTCCCGACCGAGACCGACGCCATGTTCGAGAACTCGGAAAAAATCGTCCAGGAATGCGGCCTGACCCACCTCCACGTGTTCCCGTTTTCACCGCGCGAGGGCACTCCCGCCGCGCGCATGCCGCAGCTGCGCCGCGAAGTGGTCAAGCAACGCGCCGCTCGGCTGCGTACCGCCGGTGAGGCCGCGTATCGGCGCCATCTGTCCTCGCTGCCCGGCACCCGTCAGTCGATCCTGGTCGAACGCGACGGCCTTGGCCGCACCGAAGGCTTCACGCTTGCCGCGCTCGGCACCGGCACGCCGGGCGAAATCGTCGAAGCGACAATTACTGGCCACGATGGTATCAGGCTGATCGCAGCCCCGCTTGCCGCACGCGCCGCCTGAGAAACGCAAAGCATGGCTGGTTTTTTCAAGAAGATATTTTCGTTCGGCAAGAAAGAAATTGTCGAAGAGCGCGTCGACGAGACCGCGCCCCTGCCGCCGATCAAATGGGACCAGCTCGATGCGCTGAAGCCGGCGGCCGAACAGGTTGTTCCGGAGTTCTTGAAGCGCGGCGAGCCTGTGCCCGAGGCAGAGGTCGTGCCGGCACCGGCGGTCGAGCCTGTTGTAGCGCTGCAGCCGGAACCGACGCCTGTCGAAGAACCAGTACCCGAGCCCTCTCCGATCATCCCGCCAACGCCTGAGCCGACTGTACCGTCCGAACCGGAACCACTGCCGGAGCCCGCGCCGAAAGAGGAACCGGCACCCGCTCCAGAGACCCCAGAGCAGCCGGCACCTGAGGAAATTCCGCTCCCCACGCCTGCTCCGGAACCCACGCCGGAACCGCAGCCGCAAGAAGTCCCTGCTCCCGCGCCGGCCGAGCCGGAGATTGCGCCGCCGCGCCCGGAAAGGCAGCCCGCACCGGCGCCGATGGAAGTGCCGGCCCCGCCTGCCGAGATTCCGGTTGAGATACCAGTTGAAGTGCCGCCATCGGCAGAGACTTCAGTGCAGCCAGCTTCAGCGGCTGGCGCCGCGCCTCCTCCTGCGGACATCGAAGAGGAAGCGCCAACCATCGAGGTGTCGCCGGAAGCCCCGGCAGCGGAAATCGCCCCGCCCATTCGCCAGCCGGCGCCGGTCGCGCCGCAGCCCGTCATTGCCGAGATCGCGCCCGAGCCGCAGCCCATCCCGCCACCTGCGCCACAACCCCTGCCGGAGCCGAAACCCGCTCCCGGCAAGGTGACCGTCACCAAAAAGGTCGAGCAGAAGGCCGAGCCGGTAAAAGCACCGGAGCCGGCGCCGAGGCGCTCCTGGTTCCAGCGCATGCGGGACGGTCTTGCCCGTTCGTCGCGCGAACTCACCGGCAACATCGCCGGCGTCTTCACCAAGCGCAAGCTCGACGAAGAGACGCTGCAGGACCTCGAGGATGTGCTGATCCGCGCCGACCTCGGCATGGAGACCGCGCTTCGTATCACCGACGCGCTGGCCGCCAGCCGCTACGGCAAGGACGTCTCCGATACGGATGTCCGCACCGTCATGGCGGCCGAGGTGGAGAAGGTGCTGACCCCTGTCGCCCGGCCGCTGGAGCTCGATCTCTCGCACAAGCCGCATGTCATCCTGGTGGTCGGCGTCAACGGTACCGGCAAGACCACGACCATCGGCAAGCTGGCGGCAAAACTCACCGATGGCGGCCTGTCGGTGATGCTCGCCGCTGGCGACACCTTTCGCGCCGCCGCGATCGAACAGCTGAAGATCTGGGGCGAGCGGACCAAATCGCCTGTCATCGCCTCCAAGATCGGCGCCGATGCCGCCGGCCTAGCCTATGATGCCTTCGAGAAGGCGAAAGAGGCAGGCTCCGACGTGCTGATCATCGACACCGCCGGCCGGCTGCAAAACAAGACCGAGCTGATGGCGGAACTGGAAAAGATCGTCCGCGTGCTCGGCAAGCTCGATCCGGAAGCGCCGCACACCGTGCTGCAGACGGTCGAYGCCACCACCGGCCAGAAYGCGCTCAACCAGGTCGAGATYTTYCGCAACATCGCCGGCGTCAACGGCCTGGTGATGACCAAGCTGGACGGCACGGCGCGCGGCGGTATTCTTGTAGCAATCGCGGCAAAGCACAAATTGCCGGTCTATTTCATCGGCGTCGGCGAACAGGTCGACGACCTCGAACCTTTCTCCGCAAGCGAATTCGCCAGGGCGATCGCCGGAGTGGCGTAACGGCATGATCCCTTTTGAGCGGGACCGTGTGTAAGAAGGAAGATCATGAACCCACCCATTCTCGAACGCGATCCGTCCGACCCGCAGAAAGAGAAGAAGGAAGGCGTCAATCCCGTGCTCAAGCTGGTGCTGGAGCTGGGACCCCTGCTGGTCTTCTTCTTCGCCAATGCGCGCGGCGAATGGCTGGTGCAGAAATTCCCCGTTCTCGGTGAATTCGGCGGCCCGATCTTCGTCGCCACCGGCCTGTTCATGGCCGCCACGGCTATCGCGCTGATCGCCTCGTGGCTGCTGACGCGCACCTTGCCGATCATGCCGATGGTGTCAGGCGTCGTCGTCTTCATTTTCGGCGCGCTGACGCTCTATCTGCAGGACGACATCTTCATCAAGATGAAGCCGACCATCGTCAACACGCTGTTCGGCGGCGTGCTGCTCGGCGGCCTCTATTTCGGCAGGTCGCTGCTTGGCTATGTCTTCGATTCCGCCTTCAAGCTCGATGCCGAAGGCTGGCGGAAACTCACCTTCCGCTGGGGCCTGTTCTTTATCTTCCTGGCCGTCGTCAACGAAGTGGTGTGGCGCAATTTTTCCACCGACGCCTGGGTTACCTTCAAGGTCTGGGGCATCATGCCGATCACGCTTCTGTTCACCTTCAGCCAGATGCCGCTGATCCTGCATCATTCGCTGGACGACAAGGCGAGCGGGGAAGAAAAGCCCGGCAAGTAGTCAAAATAGGGGGAGAGCCATGGAATTTGTCTCCACGCGCGAGGAATTGAGGACGATCTACAAGACGCCGCGCCCGACCGATGGATCGATCCGCAAGGAACTGAAGGCACTCGACGGCCATTGCCGCTCCTTCATCGGCAAGAGCCCGTTCGTGCTGATCGGCTCCTCCGACGGCGAAGGCAATGCCGACGTGACGCCSAAGGGCGACARGCCSGGCTTCGCCGCSRTKCTCGACGACMGGACCATCGCCATCCCCGACCGGCCCGGCAACAACCGGCTSGACACGCTGGARAACATCCTGCGCAATCCCTCGGTCGGCCTGCTCTTCCTCATYCCCGGCATGAACGAGACGCTGCGCRTCAATGGCGAYGCCCGCATCACCGTCGAYGCCRGYTTGCGCGAGCGSCTGGCGGTCGACGGCAAGGAGCCGCAAAGCGTCATCGTCGTCGCCGTCAAGGCCGCCTACATGCACTGCGCCAAGGCCTTCATGCGCTCCGATCTGTGGAAGCCGGAGAGCTGGTACGACCGCGCGACGCTGCCGACGCTCGGTCAGATCCTGCGCGACCAGCTGGCGCTCGCCGACTCCGTCGAGGCGACCGACCGCTGGCTGGACGACGATTACAAGCAGACCATGTGGTAGGATTTCGGGACGACGATTCGTCCGAACTGGCTCCACACCTTGCTGAACATCCTCGCCATCTCCGGCAGCCTGCGCGCGGCCTCCACCAATTCGGCCCTGGTCGCGGCACTGGCGCGCAACGCGCCGACTGGCTGCCGCGTCACTGTCTATGACGGGCTTGGCCGGCTGCCGATCTTCAACCCCGACGACGAGGGCGAGCGGACACCGCGCGAAGCGGCATACCTGATCGACGCCGTCACCAGCGCTGACGGCATCATCGTCTCCTGTCCCGAATATGCCCATGGCGTGCCGGGCGGGCTGAAGAACGCGCTCGACTGGCTGGTCTCGCGCGACGCCGCCGTCGCCAAACCGGCCATGCTGGCGCACGCCTCGCCACGTTCGCTGTTCGCCCGCGCCGCCTTGGCCGAGATCATGCGGACGATGTCGTTCGCGATGTATGACGACGGGCTGGAGATTGCGCTGTTGGGGAAGAAGCCGCCGGAGGTGGAGGCGATTTTGGCTGAGCCCGCGAATGTGCTGGCGATGCGCGATGCGGTGCAGGGTTTCACGGAGTTCATCCGCACGCGTTGAGCCCGCGGCCACCATGCGATGGGTGTCCCGCCAGCCTTTCATAACGTTCGCACTACGGCTGCAGCCGACTACCCCTTCCTCAACGTCTCGACATCGGTCTTGCCGACATACCAATCGCGGGCGTTGACCTCCTCGAAAACCACCCAGACATCGTCATTGCCGAGCCCAGTGGCCTCCATGATGGCCGCCGTGACTTTTTTGGCGATATCAGCCTTCTTGCCTGCCGGATCGGCGGCGATCACTTCCTTGACGATGCGGATGTTGACGAATGGCATGACGTCCTCCCCTTGAATTGTGCTGGTTTCCGGCAAGAGACTGCTTCGATATCCCCTCGGGCGAACTGAATGGTGGCGGTGCCGGCAGCCGTGGCGCCACGGGCATGCGTAGAAACGCCATCAAGGCCCGCCAGAGAAAAGTTCGAAGCAGCCTCAAAAAGTCTTGGCCCCGTTCACCATCAACCGCACCGAATAGAGCGAGGTGGTGCCGGCGATGTAGAGGCAGTTCAGCTTGGCGCCGCCGAACACGCAATTGGCGGTCACCTCCGGCACCTTGATCTTGCCGATCAGCGTGCCGTCCGGATCGTAGCAGTGGATGCCGTCGGCGGCACTCGTCCAGATGCGCCCGTCCACGTCGAGCCGGAAGCCGTCGAACAGGCCGGCCGTGCAGTCGGCGAAGACCTTGCCGCCGGACACCTTCTTGCCGTGCTTGCCGACATTGAACACCCGCATATGCGCCGGGTTTTCAGCGCCATGCGTACGGCCGGTGTCGACGACATAGAGCAGGCTCTCGTCGACCGAGAAGGCAAGCCCGTTGGGTCTCACCATGTCGGTGATGACGGCCTCGATCTCGCCGGTATCGGGATCGACCCGGTAGACATGGCAGGCGCCGATCTCGCTCTCGGCCTTGTCGCCCTCATAGTCGGTGTCGATGCCATAGGTCGGGTCGGTGAACCAGATCGAGCCGTCGGACTTCACCACCGCATCGTTGGGCGAATTCAGCCGCTTGCCCTTCCACTTGGCGGCAATGGTGGTGACCGAGCCGTCATGCTCGGTGCGGCTGACGCGGCGGCCCGAATGCTCGCAAGTGACCAGCCGGCCTTGCCGGTCRACGGTGTTGCCGTTGGAATTGCCTGACGGCTGCCGGAAGACGCTGACGCTGCCGTCCGTCTCGTCGTAGCGCAGCATGCGGTTGTTCGGAATGTCGGACCAGACGACGTAGCGGCCGGCGGCGAACCAGGCCGGCCCTTCCGCCCAGCGGCATCCGGTGAACAGCTTCTCCACCTGCGCGTTGCCGTTGAACAGGCGCGCGAAGCGCGGATCGAGAATTTCGTAATAATCTTCGGCCGCCATGCATTTCCTCCCGGCATCAGGTGACGCCGGATCAAGCCAGCCCGCGATCGATCTGGCAAGACGGGGCCTTCGCAATTTGTATGACAAAACGGAGAGGAGCCAGCCGCGCGACCAGGGCTGGCTCGCCTTAGGACTCGATTAACCGGCTATGCGCTGCGTGCAATGGTGCATTGCAACATCTTCTTTTTGCAACGCACCATTACTATGTCATGTTCCGTACTGACCAAGGGAGGAAGAACCGGCCGCCAGAATGCGGCACAGAAGGAACCCTTGCTATGATCTTCGATCTCATGACCCGCGCTCGCAGCAGCATCGCCAAGCGCAAGCACTACAACCGCCTCGTCGCCGAAATCGACAGCTTCTCCAGCCGCGATCTGGCCGACATGCGTGCCGACCGCTCGGAAATGCTCTACCAGATCCACAAGCAGATCTACGGCTGATCTTTCCAGTCGGTTTTCCGGACAGCGGGGCATTGTCCCGTCACCCGGATTGCCGAAACCGAATTGCAAAGGCAATTCGGGGCAATCCGACCTCTCCCCGAGGGGAGAGGAGCTGGTCAGCGCCGGCGTCATCTCTTCTCCCCCACGGGGAGAAGGTGGCCGCGCAGCGGCCGGATGAGGGGGTCTGGCGCCAGCGCCTAACCCGAAACCGCCAGCGCCTTTTCTATCTGTGGTAGCAATAAATCCCGCGCCGACTCCGCCGTCAGCGGGCCGACATGCTTGTAGGCTATTCTGCCGTCCTTGCCGATGACGAAGGTCTCCGGCACGCCGTAAACACCCCAGTCGATCGCCGTACGGCCGGCTTCATCGACGCCGATCGCCTGGAACGGATTGCCGAGATCGCCGAGGAACCGGCGGGCATTTTCCGACCGGTCCTTGTAGTTCAGCGCCGTCATCACGAAGCGCTTGTCCTGCGACAGCGCCAACAGCACCGGGTGCTCTTCCCGGCACGGCGCGCACCATGACGCAAACACATTGACCAGCGTGACCTTGCCGGCAAACGCCCTGGAATCGAGCCCTGGCAGGTTTGACCCGTCCAGCGCCGGCAGATTGGTCGGCGGCGCCGGCARKCCGATCAGCGCCGACGGCACTTCCGARACATCGCGGCCAGAAAGCAGTTGCGACAGGAACAGGCCGGCCAGGCCGAGAAAGACCAGCAGCGGCAACAGCACGAACAGGCGGCGACCGCGCGTCGGGGTTTCCGTCTCTGAACTCATTGCTTGGCGACCTTGTCGGAACGCCGGCGCACGCCGGCGGCTTCCAGTTCGGCGAGCTCGCGCTTGCGCGCCCGCTGGTCGAACAGGATCCAGCCGATCAGCCCAGCCAGCACGATCGCAGTGATGCCATAGGCGGCGGTGACATAAAGGGCGTGTGCGCTCATGCGGCAGGCCCCGCCGAAGCGCCGCTTTCCAGACGGATCCTGTCGCCCAATTCAAACATGCCTTCCCTTAGCCTCGCGCCACCGGCTTCGCAATCGGACGCCGCGTCGCGGCTCCAGGCTTGTGCGGCCACATCAATCTGTTCCATGCCGCAGCGCCAGCGCCGCCGAGACTGGGCCGAGCACCGCAAGAAACAACGTCAGCGCGGCAAGAATGAGGAAGGGCTGCAGGAAGGGATCGGGATTGGCCGTCGCGCCATAGCTCGCCGAAACGCCGAAGATCAGCACCGGAATGGTCAGCGGCAGCACCAGTACCGAGATCAACAGCCCGCCACGCGGCAGCGCCACTGCCACCGCGGCACCCGCGGCACCGATGAAGGTGATCGCCGGCGTGCCAACCAGAAGTGTGAGCGCGGTGGCGCCGATGGCCAGCGGCTCCATATTCATGAACAGGCCGAGCAGCGGCGCGGCGATGACCAGCGGCAGCACGCTGCCCGCCCAATGCGCCAGGCATTTGACCAGCACGGTCAGCGCCAGCATGTGCCGGTCATTGCCGAGCACCAGCAGATCGAGCGAGCCGTCCTCGCGATCGGCCTGGAACAGCCGGTCGAGGCCGAGCAGGCAGGACAGCAGCGCCCCGATCCACAGGATCGCCGGACCGATGCGCGAAAGCAGCTTGAGGTCGGGGCCGACGCCGAACGGAATGGTGGCGATGACGGCGAGGAAGAAGATGACGCCGGTCAACGCCCCGCCGCCGGCGCGGATGTTGAGACGGATGTCGCGGAGGAAGAGGGCTAGCATGATTCGAGATGTCTGCGCCCAGGCACCCCCCTCTGTCCTGCCGGACATCTCCCCCGCAAGGGGGGAGATTGGCAGTTCATACGCCTCGCCAGCCTTCGAACGTTGGAGATTGGCGAAGGCCGAGACAACATCTGATCTCCCCCCTTGCGGGGGAGATGTCCGGCAGGACAGAGGGGGGTGCCTCGCACCGTCATCAATCCGTTTCCCCCATCCTCAATTCCGTCGCCCCGTCCAACCCCAGCGGCAAATGCGTCGCCGCGACAATCATCCCACCCCCAGCACAATGCTTCGTCATCAGCCCCGCAAACCGCGCCTCCGAAGCCTTGTCCAGTCCCGCTGTCGGCTCATCGAGCAGCCATAGCGGCCTATGGCTGACCAAAAGCTTCGCGATCGCCGCGCGCCGCCTTTGCCCGGTCGAGAGATACCCAAACGGCAGATGACCAATGCCATCAAGCCCAACCGTCTCCAGCGCCTCATCGACGCTCGAATCGCCACCGCCATTGAAATCGCGCCAGAAGCGCAAATTTTCCGTCACGCTGAGCGCCGGCTTCATCGCGTTCTGGTGACCAAGGTAGTGACAGGCCGAGGCAACAGACGGAAACGCCTCGCCACCGCCTTCGAGCAGCAACCGGCCCTCCGCCACCGGCAGCAGCCCGGCAATGATCCTCAATAGGGTCGATTTGCCGGATCCGTTCGGCCCGGTGACGACCAGCGCCTGGCCCTGACCGAGCGCAAAACCGATGCCGGAAAAAACCGGCTCGCCGCCGCGTTCGCCGCCCAGATTTTCGGCGATAAGCCGCATCCCTCGCCTGCCCTGAAAACAATGTTTCGCGAGCGCTGCCGCATCGCACAAATTTGCTCTCCGACTGTCTAGAACTATTCCAGAAAATTCTCTATATGCGGGTCATCCGTGCCAGCGGTCGGCACGGGAAGAAGAATTTGCGCCGAACCAGCGCACGCGCCGCCTTGAACGGCTCGGGTTGCTTGGGAACGGACAGCGGAAATGGCCGTACCCGCACCTTTGCGCGTGATTGCATGCCATCGGCGTCCGTTCCCTTTCAGGCTGAACAGACAAGGACGGACCGCACGTGTCAAAATCCCTCGATAGTTTCAATTGCCGTCGCACGCTGACCGCGGGCGGCACCGAATATGCCTATTTCGACCTCATCGAGGCCGAGAAGAACGGCCTCACCGGCATCGCCCAGCTGCCCTATTCGATGAAGGTGCTGCTGGAAAACCTGCTGCGCAACGAGGACGGCCGCTCCGTCACCAAGGAATCGATCCAGGCGGTCGCCGGCTGGCTCACCGACAAGGGCACCGCCGGCGTCGAGATCGCCTATCGCCCGGCCCGCGTGCTGATGCAGGATTTCACCGGCGTTCCGGCCGTGGTCGATCTCGCCGCCATGCGTGACGCCATGGCCTCGCTCGGCGGTGATCCGCAGAAGATCAACCCGCTGGTTCCCGTCGACCTCGTCATCGACCACTCCGTCATCGTCGACGAGTTCGGCACGCCGATGGCCTTTGCCCGCAATGTCGAGCTCGAATATGAGCGCAACGAGGAGCGCTACAAGTTCCTCAAATGGGGCCAGCAGGCGTTCCGCAACTTCCGCGTCGTGCCGCCCGGCACCGGCATCTGCCACCAGGTCAACCTCGAATATCTCGGCCAGGTCGTGTGGACCAACAGCGAGGACGGCGAAACCACGGCCTATCCCGACACCTGCGTCGGCACCGATTCGCACACCACCATGATCAACGGCCTTGGCGTGCTCGGCTGGGGCGTCGGCGGCATCGAGGCCGAGGCGGCCATGCTCGGCCAGCCGGTCTCCATGCTTTTGCCCGAAGTCATCGGCTTCCGCCTCACCGGCAAGCTCAAGGAAGGCGTCACCGCCACCGACCTCGTGCTCACCGTCACCCAGATGCTGCGCAAGAAGGGCGTCGTCGGCAAGTTCGTCGAATTCTTCGGCCCGGGCCTGTCCAACATGACGCTGGCCGACCGTGCCACCATCGGCAACATGGCGCCCGAATATGGCGCCACCTGCGGCTTCTTCCCGGTTGATAGCGAGACCATCCGCTACCTCACAATGTCCGGCCGCAGCGAGGATCGCATCGCGCTGGTCGAGGCCTATTCCAAGGCGCAAGGCCTGTGGCGCGACACCGGCTCCGCCGACCCGGTCTTCACTGATCTGCTCGAGCTTGAGCTTGGTAGCGTCGTGCCGTCGATGGCCGGCCCCAAGCGCCCCGAAGGCCGTGTCGCGCTGGAAGGCATTCCGGAAGGCTTCGCCAAGGCGATGGAGACCGAATACAAGAAGGCAGCCGAAATCCACAAGCGTTATGCCGTCGAAGGCACCGACCATGACCTCGGCCATGGCGACGTCGTCATCGCCGCCATCACCTCGTGCACCAACACCTCGAACCCGAGCGTGCTGATCGGCGCCGGCCTGTTGGCCCGCAACGCCAACCGCCTCGGCCTCAAGCAGAAGCCGTGGGTGAAGACCTCTCTCGCCCCCGGCAGCCAGGTGGTTGCCGAATATCTCGAAAAATCCGGCCTGCAGAAGGAGCTCGACCAGATCGGCTTCAACCTGGTCGGCTTCGGCTGCACCACCTGCATCGGCAATTCCGGCCCGCTGCCGGCGCCGATCTCGAARACCATCAACGACAAGGGCYTGATYGCTGCCGCRGTSYTTTCCGGCAACCGYAACTTCGAAGGCCGCGTCTCGCCCGACGTGCAGGCCAACTACCTGGCGTCGCCGCCSCTGGTCGTAGCCCAYGCGCTGGCCGGRACCGTCACCAAGGACCTCACCACCGAACCGCTCGGCGAGGACAAGAACGGCAATCCGGTCTACCTCAAGGAYATCTGGCCGAGCTCSGCCGAGATCCAGGARTTCATCGAGAAGAACGTCACCCGCGARYTGTTCGCCCGCAAATATGCCGACGTCTTCAAGGGYGACGARYACTGGCAGAASGTSMAGGCGCCGGAAGGCCAGACCTATGCCTGGGACGACAACTCGACCTATGTGCAGAACCCGCCCTATTTCGCCGGCATGACCGCCGGTTTCGGCAAGATCGGCGACATCAAGGGCGCGCGCGTGCTGGGACTCTTCGGCGACAAGATCACCACCGACCACATCTCGCCGGCGGGTTCGATCAAGGCCGCCTCGCCGGCCGGCAAATACCTCACCGACCACGGCGTCGGCGTTGCCGACTTCAACCAGTACGGCACGCGGCGCGGCAACCATGAGGTGATGATGCGCGGCACCTTCGCCAACATCCGCATCCGCAACCACATGCTGGGCGAGAACGGCCGCGAGGGCGGCTACACCATCCACTATCCGTCGAAGGAAGAGGAATCGATCTACGACGCCGCSATGGARTACAAGAAGGAAGGCGTGCCGCTGGTCATCTTCGCCGGYGTCGAATACGGCAACGGCTCGTCGCGCGACTGGGCAGCCAAGGGCACCAACCTGCTTGGCGTCCGCGCCGTCATCGCCCAGTCCTTCGAGCGCATCCATCGCTCGAACCTGGTCGGCATGGGCGTCATCCCCTTCGTCTTCGAGGACGGCACCTCATGGGCCTCGCTCAACCTCARGGGYGACGAAMTSGTCGAGATCGACGGGCTGAGCAGCATCAAGCCGCGSCAGACSATGACCGCCAAGGTSACCTATGGCGACGGCACGGTGAAGAACGTGCCGATCATCTGCCGCATCGATACGCTGGACGAGCTCGACTACTTCAAGAACGGCGGCATCTTGCAATACGTGCTGCGCGATCTGGCAGCGTAGGTAAGGGAATAAGGCAGTAGGGCAGTAAGGGAGTAGGGCAAGGAAGCAGACACCCTACTGCCCTACTGCCCTACTGCCCTACTGCCCTACCGCCCTACTGCCTACTGCCTACTTTCGGCGCTCCAAATCGCGCCGTCGCCGCCAGCAGCACCCCCAACATCAGCCCGTTGAAGATGTGCCACAGGAAGTGCGTGCCGAGCGGAAAGCTGCCGCAGACCATCGGGTCGATCATGCGGCAGATGACGGACACCACGAAGATCGCCGACCCCGCCAGATTGTACAAGCCGGCCCGGTTGCCGCTTGCCGTCACCCAAATGCCGAAGAAGGCGAGCGCCAGGAACGGCGGCAGGTAGCCCGTCGTGCCGTTCGACGCCTGGCGCAGCCAGTCCGGCACGGCGAAGGTTATGGCGCCGGCCACCGGATAGAAGACGACGAAGACCGCAATCGCCTTGCCCCAGTCCATGCCGAGGAAGCGGCGCAGATTGAACAGCGTGTAAGCGAGCGTGAAGCCGGCGATCGGCAGGATATCGACCCAGATCGTGCCCTTGGTGGCAAAGGTATGGAAGATCGTCGAGCCGATGCCGATCGCCACGACCCACCAGGCCAGCACCTCGGCGAAGGTGCCGGCCTTGCATCGCCGTACTTCCCGCACACCCCACAATCCCGCGACAATGAAAGCAAGGTTGGTCAAAGCATTTGTCGGCTCAGCCCAAAGTCCAGGGCCGGTCCGCTCGCAATAGAGATCGACGGGGGTCAGGAGAGTTTGCCACATGGTGATGATGCCGTCCCCGAATCGAAACACGTCGTGAAATGCAATGTCTCTCCTATTGCGGCCTTACCTCCAACTGCAATGGCAAAATTTCACCTCAACGTGACTTCCCGTTGACTTCCGCTTCTGCCACATATTTCAGACAATCAGAACAAAGCCGGCGCCACCGGCGGGAATTGGAATGGTCATGGCCTGGCGAAGATCACTTTGGCTGGCAGCCTTTGCGCTGGCCTTCTCGGCTTCTGCCGGTGCCGGCCATGCGGGCGAGGCCGAACGAATCCAGGCCGACAAGCCCCAGCAGGACAAACCGCTCGGGGTGGTCGAACTGTTCACCAGYCAGGGCTGCAGTTCCTGTCCGCCGGCCGAYGCSTTCTTYGCCGARCTTGCCACCAAGGAAGACATCGTCGCGCTCTCCTATCACGTCGACTACTGGGACTATCTCGGCTGGAAGGACACGCTGAGCCGCAAGGAAAACACCGAGCGGCAATATGACTACATGCGCTCCTTCGGCAGCCGCTCCGTCTATACGCCACAGGCGGTTCTCAATGGCCGCGTGCACGTCAACGGCGCCAATCGCGGCGAGGTTGACGGCGCACTCGCCCGCATGGCGAGATCCGGCGAAGGCATGCACGTGCCCGTCAAGGTCAGCCGCACCAGCGACCGCGTCATCATTGACGCCGGCGATGCCGGCACCGGTCCGAGCGACGCCCATGTCGTCATCGTCTATTTCGAGCAGCCACAGACGGTCAAGATCGCCCAGGGCGAGAACTCCGGCCGCAAGATGACCTACTGGAACGCGGTCACCGGCATCCAGACCGCCGGCATGTGGCACGGCAAGGCGCAGCGCTATGAATTGCCGATGAGCGAGATCACCAAGAAGGGCGGCTGCGCCGTGCTTTTGCAGTCGGTCGGCAAGGACGGCATGCCGGGTCCCATTCTCGGCGCCGCGTTTATTCACAAGCCTTGATTGGCTCTCTCCCTTCTCCCCTTGTGGGGTGAGAAGCGGTCCGCGTAGCGGACGAAAAGCCAATTGCTTGGCTTTTCGAGSTTCGAACGCCCTGAGCCTGCGAAGGGCCGGTAGTGGCCAATCCACCTGCCGGGTCCCCGCTGCTTCGCAGCGTCCCGGCGTTCGCTGGCCTTTCATCGTGCCACTGGCACGATGAATTCGCTACGCGAACCGGCTGCTCACCCCACAAGGGGAGAAGGAAGGCCTAGCGCATCAGCCCATGAAAAAACCGACGTCAGCTTGCTTCTGACGTCGGTCATTTAGGTTTTGGGATCGTCGCACCCGATTCTTCCGAGGAAAAACCGAGGTTGGTTCGATCCGACGCAGACCCGTGGGCGGGGGGCTTGGGGTTTACGAGCCGGTGCCGGACCGAACCGTCTCAGGCAACACCGGTAAATTCGTCGGACATTGGGGCATGAGCGCGGATAAAAAAAGGCAGAAATGTGGCGAAGCATCACCAATTCCAACATGCGGTTTGCAAACGTGACTGGACGTGACGGAAAAGGCGCGCCGCCGCCACCGCTTCGCCGGCTCTTGCAATTGCAGCGCGAAGAGGCCAATTTTGGTTGGCAAAGATTCATTTGAAGGATCGAGGCATGACTGACGACAGCGGCGGGACGGGGGATGGTGACGCATCCGCAATATTGATCCCGCTGCACGAGGCGCGAAGAGAGCGCCTCGACCAGCCGGTACGCTTCGAACGGCGTGAACTGGACCAGATCCTGAGACTCTACGGACGCATGGTCGCCGCCAATGAATGGCGTGACTATGCCATCGATCATCTCACCGACAGAGCGGTGTTTTCCGTCTTCCGCCGTGCCAGCGAAGTGCCGCTGTTCCAGATCGTCAAGGATCCGAAACTGGCGCGCAAGCAAGGCGCCTTCGCCGTCATCGCCGCCGGCGGCCGCATCCTCAAACGCGGCCAGGAACTCGGCCGCGTGCTTGGCGTGTTCGACAGCAAGCTCAGGGTTGTGGAGGCTTGAGCTACGGAATTGGAGAACTGAGGAATTGAGGAAAATGGCACTCGGCGTCTGATGTAAGCGCCGGTTTTTGTTCTTCAATTCCCAAATTCTTCAATTCCTCAGTTCAATTCCCCCCGAAACTTCCGCTCCGGCAGAGAAGCCGGATCCGGGGGCAACGTCGCCCCGCGGTTCAGCGACAGCTGCATGAACACCGTGTCCAGCCAGCGCCCGTGCTTGTAGCCGGAGCCTTCGAGCCGGCCCGAATGGCGAAAGCCGAGCTTTTCGTGCAGCCTGACCGAGGCGCTGTCGGCATGGCCGTCGCCGATCACCGCGATGATCTGGCGGAAACCCGCCGCCTCGGCCGCCGCGATCAGGCTCTGCATCAGCTGGAGGCCGACACCCTGGCCCTTGGCTTCAGGCGCGACATAGACCGAATCCTCGATGACGAAGCGATAGGCCGGGCGTGGCCGGAAGGCGCCGGCATAGGCATAGCCGAGCACGGCGCCGTCCTTTTCCGCCACCAGATAGGGAAAGCCGCCGGCCGTGAGCGTGTCGAATCGCGTGCCCATCTCGGCACGGCTTGGCGGCTCCAGTTCATAGCTCGCCGTTCCATGTGTCACTGCATCGGCGTAGATTTCGGTGATGGTGTCGAGGTCGGCCGCGCTGGCCGGCCGAATCACAATATTGCTCATTTTTTATGCAGGCCTTCTGTCTGCCTCCGATAACAGCAAACACCGGGGCAAAAGAAAAGGGCGGCCGTTGGGCCGCCCTTTCCAAAACCTATGGTCCAGTCAGACCATGATGCGAAGCCTTAGCGGCGGTCGCCCATGAACTGCAGCAGGAACATGAACAGGTTGATGAAGTCGAGATAGAGCCTCAGCGCGCCCATGATGGCCTTGCGGCCGGCGACATCGGAAGCATCGCCCTCGAAATACATCTCCTTGATCTTCTGCGTGTCGTAGGCGGTGAGGCCGGCGAAAACCAGCACGCCGATCGCCGATACGGCAAAGGACAGCGCCGACGACTGCAGGAAGATGTTGATCACCGACGCGATGATGATGCCGAACACGCCCATGATCAGGAACGAACCCATCGCCGTCAGGTCGCGCTTGGTCGTGTAACCGAACAGCGACAGCGCGCCGAAGGCGGCGGCGGTGGCGAAGAAGGTCTGCGAGATGCTGGCCGTCGTGTAGACCAGGAAGATCGACGACAGCGACAGGCCGACGAGGCCGGCATAGACCCAGAACGTCGTCTGCGCGGCAGCGACGCTCATCGACTGAATCCTGAACGACAGGAAGAACACGGCGGCCAGCGGCGCCAGCATCACCACCCAGCGCAGCGGCGACCCGAAGATCGCATAGCCGAAGGACGTCAGCATCTCGCCGCTCGGCAGCGTTGCGACAGCCGAGGCCGGATCGGTGGTGGTGGCCAGCATGATCGTGCCGACGGCGGCAAGGCCGGTGATGAGGAGGCCAAGCCCCATCAAATTGTAGACCTTGATCATATAGGCGCGCAGACCCTGATCGATGTCGGCGCGGACGCCGGGCACCGCCGACGTCTGATAGTTGCGAATGGGATCAGCCATTGGAATCCTCTATTGCTTCTGCCCCGTCCGGTGTCGGGCCTCTTGCGGACCCAGGCGCCGCTGGCGGGACTCCAGCATGCCTGTGGCGAAATATGATGGTTATTCGCGTCAAGAACAAGACCGTAACCGGATGTAACGGTTCGTGAGAGGCCGAAAGGCCGATTCGCGGGCTTTCCAACCGGCATCCTTACCAAGATTTAATCCGGAATGGCCGCTCTGGCCCCGAAATTACAGCTCGCGCAGCACCGGSGCTGCCTTKTGRCCSAGCRCCCGCCASGTSCCGGCAAGGCCGATGCCGACGGTAATGACCAGCGAAAACASGATGGTCGCCACCGCCACCTCSGGCATGAAATGCGACGRCARYGTCATGATGCGGGCGACAATGTACCAAGCCGCGATGCCGCCGGCGGCCAGTGCGAAGAGTGCGGTGGCCAGTCCGATCAGCATGTACTCGAGAGAAAACGCCGTGATCAGCGTTCTCCTGGTGGCGCCGAGCGTCTTCAGCACCACCGCGTCATGGATGCGCGCCCGGTTGCCGGCGGCCAGCGCACCGGCCAGCACCAGCACCGAGGCGATCAGCGCCACGCCGGCCGCCGCCCGGATCGCCGTGCCGAGCTGGCCGACCAGCCGGTTGACGACATCGAGCGCATCCTTGACGCGCACTGTCGTCACCGCCGGGAAGGCGCGGGTGACGGCATTGAGAATGCGCGCGTCGTCGGCCGTCGTCGCGCTCTTCTCGGTCAGCGTCGCCATCCAGCCATGTGGCGCACCCGCGAATGTGTTGGGCGAGAACACCATGACGAAATTGATGCCCATCGTTTCCCATTGAACCTGGCGGAAATTGGCGATCCTCGCCGTCACATTCCGGCCAAGCACATTGACGGTGACGGTGTCGCCGAGCTTCAGCCCGATCTGCTTGCCCTCTTGCGCCGAGAACGAAACCAGCGGCTCGCCGGCATAAGTGTCCGGCCACCATTTGCCCTCGGTCAGCGTCGCATTTGCCGGTTGCTTGGCATCATAGGTCAGGCCGCGATCGCCTTTCAACACCCAGGCGCCTTCGGCCGGCACCTTGACCTTGTCGACATCGACGCCGTTGAGCGCCATCACCCGGCCGCGCAGCATCGGCACCTTGGCCAGCGTGCCCTGTGGTGCCTCCTTGCCGATCAAAGCGGAGAACGCGTCGACATCGCTGCCCTGGATGTCGACGAAGAAGAAGTTCGGCGCCCGCTCCGGCAGGCTGCCGGAGATCTGCTGCCKSAGATTGCCGTCRATCAGCGCCAGCGTCACCARSAGYGTCAGCCCGAGSCCSAGCGACAGCACCACCGAYGGSGTCARSGCGCCYGGSCGATGGATRTTGCYGAYSGCSAGCCTGAGCGCCACGRAGCGMACGCGCGGGCTCTTCCTTGCCGCCCATTGCACCAGYSCRCCAACCAGRCGCAGCACCAGGAAGGCRAAAATGGTGGCGCCGACGAAGATCGAGGCGATGCGSYGGTCGCCSGARAACAGGATGGCGAGCGCCGCCAACAGCAGCGCGATGCCAATGGCCGAGGCGACATAGATCGGACGCGGCAAGCCACGGCCTTCCAGACCCATTTCGCGGAACAGCGCAGTCGCCGGCACATCGCGGGCGCGGCCAAGCGGCAGCAGCGCGAAGGCCAGCGTCACCAGCAGCCCGAACAGCGCCGCCATCCCGAGCGCACCGGGATAGAAGCCGCCCTCCGCCGGCACCGGGATGACGGACTGCAGCGCGGCACTCGCGGCAAACGGCATCAGCGCGCCAAGCACCAGGCCGAGCACGATGCCGAGTGCGGCGATGATCAGGATCTGCACGAGATAGACGGCAAAGACGAAGCCGCCGGAAGCGCCGAGGCTCTTGAAGGTGGCGATGACGCCGCGCTTGCCGTCGAGATAGGCGCGCACCGCGTTGGCGACGCCGACGCCGCCGACCACCAGCGCCGTCAGCCCGACCAGCGTCAGGAACTGCGAGAAGCGCTCGATGTTGGAGGACAGTGCCGGTGCCGCATTGCTGCGTGTGCGGATCGACCAGCCGGCCTCGGGAAAATCTTTCGCTGCCTGGTCCTGGATGGCCTTCAGCCGCGCCTCGTCGGCGTCGGCGGGCAGCCGGATCTTGTAGGCATTTTCGACCAGGCTACCCGGCTGCACCAGCCCGCTGGCGGCCAGGCCTTCGGTCGAGATCATCAGCCTTGGCGCGAAACCGAAACCGTCGGACACGGCATCCGGCTCGGTGACCAGCCTGGCGCGCAATTCGAAAGTGGCGGTGCCGAGCTTCAGCCGGTCGCCGAGCTTGAGATGCAGCCGTTCGAACAACAGATCGGGCGCCGCCGCGCCGAAGACGCCAAATTCTTCGCCGAACAGTTCCTGCTTCGACAGCTTCGGTTCGGTTTCCAACGCGCCATAGAGCGGATAGGCGTCATCGACCGCCTTGGCCTCGACCAGCGCCTGGTCCGAACCATCGGCCAGGCGCGCCATCGAGCGCATGCTGGCGGTGCGCGAAACGGTGCCGAGCCCATCGAGGAAGCCGCGCTCCGCCTGGCTGGCATCGCGCTGGTTGATCTGGAAGCGCAGATCGCCGCCGAGCAGCGTCTGGCCCTGATCGGCGACGCCGGCGCTGATCGAACGGGCAACCGAATTGACGCCGCCGATCGCGGCGACGCCGAGCGCGATGCAGGCGAGGAAGATCAGGAAGCCGGACAGGCCGCCACGCATCTCGCGCAGCGAGAAGCGGACGGCAAGCTTCAGCGTCTGCGCCAACGGCATCAGGCAGTAACCTTGACCGGCGCCGGCGCTTCGATCCGGCCGGAGCGCATCGAGACCTGTCGCGAACAGCGTGCCGCAAGTGCAGGATCATGGGTGACCAGCACCAGCGTCATGCCGCGCTCGGCCGCCTCGGCGAACAGGAGGTCGGCGACCTGCCGCCCCGTCGCCTGGTCGAGATTGCCGGTCGGCTCGTCGGCGATGAGAATGCGCGGCGACGGCGCCAGCGCCCGGGCGATCGCCACGCGCTGCTGTTCACCGCCGGAGAGTTCGCCGGGATAATGGGTGACGCGGTCGGAGAGGCCCACCGCCGCCAGTTCGCGTGCCGCCACAGAAAAGGGATCGGCATGGCCGGCCAGTTCCAGCGGCACCGCGACATTTTCAAGCGCCGTCATGTTGGGGATGAGATGGAAGGATTGGAACACGATGCCAATGTTTCGGCCACGAAACGAAGCAATCTGATCCTCGCTTTTGCCGTTGAGCAGCTCGCCAGCGATTCGTACCGTACCCGAATCGACCCTTTCCAGGCCTGCCAGCACCATCAGCAAGGTCGACTTGCCGGATCCAGACGGCCCGACGATGCCGGTCGCCTCGCCGCGCGCCACCTCGAGGCTGACGCCTTTCAGCACATGGACGGACGAAGCGCCCTCGCCGAGCGTCAGCGATACGTCTTTCAGCGCGATGACGGCTTCTGTCAAAATGAAAGTGTCCTATATGGAACGTGAAGGCTCTGCTTGCCGGAAGCAGTCGCCCGGAAGAATATTTTTGTCATATGGGGCCTGCCGCATGTCTTTCAAACGCCAGATAGCCGCATGCTTGATCCTTTTCCTCGCCGTTTGCGGCGCCATTTCGTCGGCGCGGGCCGAGCCATTCAAGATCGTCGGCTTCGGTGACAGCCTGATGGCGGGCTTCGGCCTCGGGCCGGGCGAGGGTTTTACCGACAAGCTCCAGGCAGCTTTGCGCGCCAAAGGCCATGACGTGACCGTCGCCAATGCCGGCGTTTCCGGTGACACCACCAGCGGCGGCCTGGCGCGGCTCGACTGGTCGGTGCCGGACGGAACCCAGCTGGTCATCCTCGAACTCGGCGCCAACGACATGCTGCGCGGCGTCTCGCCTGATATCCCCCGGAAGAACCTCGACGAGATGCTGGGTAAGCTCAAACAGCGCAATATCGCGGTGCTGCTGGCCGGCATGCGCGCCGCGCCCAATCTTGGCGCCGACTACCAGACCACCTTCGACGCCATCTTTCCGGACCTGGCCGCGAAGTACGGCGTCCCACTCTATCCGTTCTTCCTCGACGACGTCGCCGGCCAGCCTGGCCTGCAGCTCGAGGATGGTCTGCATCCGAATGCCAGAGGTGTCGACGTGATGGTCGAGCGCATTCTGCCCACCGTCGAGAAGGCCATGGCGGCGGTGCCCGGAGGCAGATGAGGCCGATCTTGGCCTGTTTCCGTTGGGGAAACTTTTTGCGACACCTGTGACCAACAAACCTCTTGCCCCGTTTGACTATCGATGATTCGCTAGGGATGACAGTTCGATTCGAGGAAGGGAGGCTCATCATGCCGCGTCTTTTCACCGCCCTCGAAATTCCGCGTGACGCCGCCCTTTCGCTGTCCCTGCTGCGGGGCGGCCTGCCCGGCGCCCGCTGGATCGACGTCGAAAACTACCATTTGACGCTGCGCTTCATCGGTGATGTCCCCGGTCATGTCGCCGATGAGATCGCCAACGCGCTCGACCGGGTTCAACGCCCCTCCTTCTCGCTGACRYTGTCSGGTGTCGGCGCYTTCGGCCAGAAGAAGCCGCATGCKGTRTGGGCCGGCGYYTCMGCYTCGCMCGATCTYKCCGCCCTKCAGGGYGARATCGAMCGCATCTGCCAGCGGCTCGGCATYCCARCCGAYCCGCGCAAGTTCAYSCCGCATGTGACGCTGGCGCGSCTGCGCAATTCGASCCCGCTSGACGTCGCSCARTAYCTKTCGGCRCGCGGCAATTTYTCRACGCTGCCGTTCCGCATCGGCCGCTTCGTCCTGATGTCGTCGCGCGATTCGGTCGGTGGCGGTCCCTACATCGTCGAGGAAGCCTGGCCGCTGTCAGGCACCGATGCGCGTGCCGCCAGCCGCGTCGCCAGCGCCTCCGACGCCTCGCGGATCATGCGGTAGACTTCGGCAAAGGCCTCCGCCCCGTCATAGTAGGGATCCGGCACGTCGCGCGCCTGTCCGTGCGCGAACTCCAGGAACAACTGCACCCGGTCGCGCGCAGCCGCCGGCGCCAGTGCCTTGAGATCGGCGACATTCGAGCCGTCCATGCCGAGGATCAGGTCGAAACGGGAGAAATCCTGCGGCGTGACCTTGCGTGCCCGCTGTCCGGAAATGTCGATGCCGTGACGCAAGGCAATCGCGATCGAGCGTGGATCAGGCGCCGAGCCGACCTCCCAGGCGCTGGTGGCGGCTGAATCGAGCTGGATATCCCGGCCCCCGCCATGCTCTGCCCAGACGGCGCGAAAGACGCCCTCGGCCAGCGGCGACCGGCAGATGTTGCCGAGGCAAACGAAGAGAATGGAATTTATGGGCTTTATGCTCATTCGATATGCGCCGTTTGTGCATTTGGAACCCTAAAACCGCAAAGCACTTCTGGACGACTTGCATTATGGTGAGGGTCAAATTCGAGATAGCACGGGAAATCATCATGACGAGAGAAAAACTCAGCAAGGACGCCATCACCGCTGCCCTTGCGGAACTCGGCGACTGGTCGCTGGCCATGGACGGCGCCTCGATCAAGCGCAGCTTCGTCTTCAAGAATTTTTCCGAAGCCTTCGCCTTCATGACCCGCGTCGCGCTGGCAGCCGAGAAGATGGACCATCACCCCGACTGGTCAAACGTCTACAAGACCGTGGACGTGACGCTGAACACCCATGACGCTGGCGGCGTCACGGCGCTCGACATAGCGCTGGCAAAGAAGATGAACGGGTATTTCGGCGGCTGAATGTACGCTTGGCCGCAAGCGTCGATCCCAAATCGGCGCCCGCATCTTGTAGCCGGGTTCAGCTTTCACCACATTTTCCCTCGCGAGGCGTGCGCCAGGATGCGCATGAGACCCGCAAGGAGTGATTGATGGCGCAGCAACCCGGTTTTGATTTCTTTGGCTTTGGCGACAAGCTCGGCGGCGAAAGCGAAGTGCGCGAAAAATTCTGGCGCACGGCCAAGAAGGCCGCGCGGCAGATTCCGTTCATGGAAGACGTGGTCGCCGCTTACTACTGCGCCATGGACAAGAACACACCGATGCGCGCCAAGGGCATATTGGTGGCCGCGCTCGGCTATTTCGTCCTGCCCTTTGACCTCATCCCCGACTTCATTTTCGGGCTCGGCTTCACCGACGACATCGCCGTGCTGACCGCCGCGATCACCGCCGTCAGCGCCCACATCACGCCGGCGCATCGCCAGGCCGCCAAGGACGCCATCGCCGACAAGGGCTGAGCGCCTTCAGCCGGCACGTGTCCCCTGGATCCCAGGCCTTCAGCGGCCGGCGAAAAAGTCAAACTCTTGCCGCTTTCGTGGCCTCCAAGTCGCCGAAGGGACGTCGCGCCGACCGCTGACAAGGCGGCGGCGCGGAAATGGCGGCGGTTTCCTGGGGTGAGCGTCCTTTTGTTGAGGGAAATTCACCGTTTGGTRACCCAGATTAAATCAAAATGAAGCGACGGCAGGACGCCAAGCGGCCCGCCTCCGCACCATTTGGAATACGGGAAAGACGATGCGCGGATTGATAGCACTAGTTTCGAGTCTGGTCCTGGTGGCCTCGGCAGCGCCTGTTCTGGMGCAGCAGGCGACCAAGATCGGCCAGCACAATGCCTGGGGCACCTACAGCTACCAGGCATCGGGCGGCAAGGTCTGCTACGTGCTCACCGTGCCGACCGACAAGCAGCCGCCGACGCTCGACCATGGCGACATGTTCTTCTTCGTCAGCCAGCGGCCGGGACAGCAGGTGTCTTACGAGCCGCAGTTCATTGCCGGCTACACCTTCCAGGAAGGCTCCAAGGCCACCGTCACCATCGACAAGAAGTCCTTCTCGATGTTCACGAAAGGCAAGTCGGCCTGGGTCGAGAACGCCGCCGAGGAACCGGTGCTGATCGCCGCCATGAAGACCGGCACCGACATGAAGGTGACGGCCAAGTCCGGCCGCGGCAATCCCACCTCCTATGTCTTCTCCCTGAAAGGCATTTCGGCGGCGCTGACATCGATCGCCAAGTGCAAGTGAGCACAAGCCGTATTTGAACCGAAGGCCGGGCCACGATCCCGGCCTTTTGCTTTTCAGCCATGGCCCGGCTCTGGTTCCGCCTCCGCCCGCCGCCGCCGGATCGCCTCGGCGATGAAGACGCGCGACAGCGCGTGATAGAGCGGCTCGTGCGAGATCAGCCGCGCCGTGCCATAGCCCAGCATCGACGCCAGCATCAGTGCAATGACATTGTCGTGATTGCCGGTCATCTCCAGGATGATGACAAAGGCCGTCATCGGCGCCTGCACGACGCCGGCGAAATAGCCGGCCATGCCGAGCAGCGCTGCAGCACCGGTGCTGGCGCCCAGCAGCAGGCCGAGCGAGCTGCCGATGCCGGCACCGACCGCCAGCGATGGCGCGAAGATGCCGCCGGGAATGCCCGAAACCATCGACAGCAGCCCGGCGAGGAACTTTTCGGCAAAGAAGAACCATGGCAGCGGTGTGCCTTCGACGGCGCCGCGCGCCTGCGCATAGCCGGTGCCGAAAGTCAGTCCGCCCGAGGCGATGCCGATCACCGCCACGGCAAGCCCACAGACAGCGGCCACCAGCAGTGCGCGCGCCAAGGGCTGCTGCGTGTGCCAGCGCCGGATCCGCCGCGTTGTCTTCAGCGCCAGCAGCGAGAACAGCGCACCGAGGCCGCCGCCAATGACGCCGCAGCCAAGCACCAGCGGCCAGTCGGCGGCGAACGAGATCGTCTCCTTCGAGACGCCGAAATAGGTGTAGTTGCCGAGCAGGCCGAGCGAAGCGAGGCCGGCCAGGATCACCGCCGTCAGCACCAGCCCGTTGGTACGCGCCTCATAGGTGCGGCCCATCTCCTCGATGGCAAAGACGATCCCAGCCAGCGGCGTGTTGAACGCGGCCGCAATGCCGGCCGCCGAACCGGCCAGGATCAGACCGCGCGCCTGCGCCATGCCGCCCCAGCGCGCCGCCTGCAGCATCAGCGAGGCGCCGACCTGCACGGTCGGGCCTTCGCGGCCGATCGAAGCGCCGCAGAACAGGCCGACGACGGTGAGTGCAATCTTCCCGACCACCAGCTTGAGCGACAGGATGTGACTGCGATCGTCGTCGTCGCGCAGATGCCGAGCGGCGATCGCCTGCGGAATGCCGCTGCCTTGCGAGCCGGGGAAAAAAGCATGGGCGAGCCAGGCGCACAGCACGAAACCCAGCGGCGTAACAATGAGCGGCAGGTAGAAACGCCGGTCGCCGCCGTTTCCTGTCATCAAGTGGAACAGCGCCTGCGCCTTGTCGGCCAGCACCGCAAACAGCACGCTGATCACACCGATGCCAACCGCGCCGGCCCAGAACACCAGCCGCGGCTGCCACACGCGCCGTGAACCCAGCATGGAGCGCGAACGCCGCAGCATGGGGTATTTTCGCGATGTGCCGGCCATGTCTGTTCTCGGAGGGGGGTGGTTCGGCCTAGCGCCGCATGACTCTCACGTCAACCTGTGCTATGCGCCGCGCTTCATATCAGGCGCGATGGATGAAATCGGCCGTAAACCGCTTATATCAGTGCAACCATGACCCTTTCCTTCGACCTCACCACTGAGGGTGCCCGTGACGCGTTGCGCGCCCGCGCCGCGCCCGAAAAGCCGTCGCTGATCGGCCTGACGCGTGTCGAGCTCGCAGAGGCGCTCGTCGCGTCCGGTATCGTGCCGGAACGCCAGGCAAAGATGCGCGCCCAGCAACTCTGGCACTGGATGTATGTGCGCGGCGTCTCCGACTTCSCMGGCATGYTCAAYATCTCCAAGGAYCTGCGCGCCGARCTSGACAAGCAYTTCACCGTCGCCMGGCCCGAGATCGTCGAGGAACAGATTTCTTCCGACGGCACCCGCAAATGGCTGTTCCGCTTCCCGCCGCGCGGCGCCGGCCGGCCGGTCGAGATCGAAACCGTCTATATCCCAGAGGAAGGCCGCGGCACGCTCTGCATCTCCTCGCAGGTCGGCTGCACGCTGACCTGCTCGTTCTGCCACACCGGCACGCAGAAGCTGGTGCGCAATTTGACCGCTGAGGAAATCCTGGCGCAATTGCTCACCGCGCGCGACCGGCTCGGCGACTTCCCCGACCGCGACACGCCGGACGGCGCCATCGTGCCGGCCGAGGGCCGCAAAGTGTCGAACATCGTCATGATGGGCATGGGCGAGCCGCTCTACAATTTCGAGGCGGTGAAGAAGGCGCTGCTGATCGCTTCCGACGGCGACGGGCTTTCCCTGTCGAAGCGCCGCATCACGCTGTCGACTTCCGGCGTCGTGCCGGAAATCTTCCGCACCGGCGAGGAGATCGGCGTCATGCTGGCGATCTCGCTGCATGCCACCAATGACGATCTGCGCGACCTGCTGGTGCCGATCAACAAGAAGTATCCGCTGAAAGAGCTGATTGCTGCCTGCCGCGCCTATCCCGGCCTGTCGAACGCCAAGCGCATCACCTTCGAATATGTGATGCTGAAGGACGTCAACGATTCCATCGAGGACGCCAAGGGCCTGATAAAGCTGCTCAAGGGCATTCCGGCCAAGATCAACCTGATCCCGTTCAACCCGTGGCCGGGCACCAACTACCAGTGCTCGGACTGGGAGACGATCGAGAAATTCGCCGATTACATCAACAATGCCGGCTATGCCTCGCCGATCCGCACGCCGCGCGGCCGCGACATCCTCGCCGCCTGCGGTCAGCTGAAGTCGGACTCCGAGCGCATGCGCAAGGTCGACCGGCTGGCGCTGGAAGCCATGATGATCGCGGGGCACGGCGAGGCGTGAGCCGTCTCGTCGCCTGGTCGCAGCGCTTCGTTATCATAGCAGTCGGCTATATCGCCGCTGTGCTGACCTCAATCCTGGTGCCTGTGCTGCTGATCACCCTTCTCGAAGGAATCGAGTATGGCAACTGGTCCCTGGTCTTCACCTTCGACTGGCTGGGCTCCTTTCCGCTCGCCGTGTTGACCGTGGCGATCTGCGCGCTGCTGATCGTCGGCCCTGCCATCGTTCTCGCTGAATGGCGGTCGCTGCAAGGATGGTTCTACTTCGCAGCCACGGGCGCGATCACCTCCACCGCCTTTGGTGTCTTGGTCCCGGGCTCGGCGGGAGGGTTTGTTTTCAATCCGGGCTTTCTTGGTTTTCTGGCTACGGCCGGCRCCGCCGCCGGTTGGGTCTACTGGCTTCTGGCCGGGCGCGGGTCCGGTCAGCTCAAACAGCGGGATGCGGGATGACCCGCTTCGTCTCCTACCTCGTCCGCTTTGCCATGATCCTGTTCGGCTATGCCGTCGCCTCGCTGGCGGCGAGCGCCTTCCTCAACATCCTGTTCCTGGCCTCGCTCGGCTATACGCCTGATCACACGCACCCGACGGCAACGGCTTCGCTGTATTTCTCGATCCCCTTCGTCGCTTTGTTCGTCGCCTATTTCGCCTTCCTGCCGGCGGCAGTCGTCATCCTGGTTGCCGAAATCCTCGGCCGGCGTGACTGGCTGTACTATGCGCTGGCGGGTGCGGTGGTGGCGGCCGTCTTCCTCGGCCTGGTCGACCATGCCCAAGAGTCCACCTTCGCGGTCACCGAAACCAGCGCCATCATGGCGGTGATCGGCGGCGGCATGGTCGGCGGCATCTTCTACTGGCTGAGCGCCGGTCGCTGGGCCGGAAGCTGGTGGAAGGACGGAAACGCCCCTATTTCGCCTGGGCCGTCAGGATCTTGAGCGCGAAGGCCGAGAACACGCCGGCGAAGAGATAGTCGACCACTCGCGTGACGCGCGGGCTGGCCTTCATCGCCGCCGAGAATTTCTCCGCCGCCAGCACCATCGGCACTGTTACCGGGATCGACAGCACGATGAACATGGCGCCGAGGAAGAACAGCTTTCCCGGTGCGTGCGGATCATGGGCGGAGACGAACTGCGGCAGGAAGGTCATGAAGAACAGGATGATCTTCGGGTTGAGCAAATTGACGCCAAGCCCCGCCGCCCAGCTGCGCAACAGCGAGATCTGCGGTCCCGTCTTCTTTTCGGGCGAAAAGGCCGAGCCCTTGGCGATGGCCTGCCAGGCCAGGAAGACGAGATAGCCGGCGCCAAAAATCTTCAGCACGAAGAAGGCCATCGGCGAGGCGACGATCAGCGCCGAGACACCGACCACCACCAGCGTGGTGTGGATCAGCGTGCCGCACAGCGCGCCGGCCATCGAGGCAAAGCCGGTGGCACGCCCCTGGCTCAGCGTACGCGAGACGAACAAGGTCATGTCAGGCCCAGGCGTGATCGCCAGGATGACCGTGGCTATGGCGAACTGGATCAGCGTAGTGGTGTCGGGAATGAAGGACATGGGCGGTTCCTGTGTTGGCGGACCCGACCATTCTGACATTCCGATCGCTCGTCAATATCCCGAGATTTCTTCCGGCTTCTGATAACGACAGTGCCACCAGACAAGGAATTGGGCCGCGAATTTACCTTCAGGTAATTCCACTATACACTTTTTCTTGGGTGCCTGGGGGAATCAATATGAAAAGCAGATGGAAGAGATGTATAATCGCGGCTTTCTTGATCTTGCCGTTCTATCTAATCCTGTTGTCGAAGGCCTTCGATTCCGATCCGGACGTCAATTATCACTCGATATGCAACACACTGAAGAGCGTCGACCGTGCTCCTCTTTCAGCATACATACAGCACAGAGACGAATGTACCGGTGAAAAGAGGGATAGGTGTTTCGGTGTCGGCAACGATGGATGGGATACCAGTCGCATGGATGCCTTGCCAGATGATGGCAGACTTGAGCCGCAGCCTTTCGAATATGCCACACTCGAGTATAGTACCAGCGGCCCGGAGGCCGGCAAGCTCCTAGATTGCCAGCAGGCCGATGCGATTGTCGACGAGCTTCATAGACTCGTGGCGGAGGGGCCGGTCATGCTGGTTATCTTCGCGCACGGTTGGCATCACAACGCCAGGGAAGACAGCACCAGGATCAGGTTGGGCGGCGACCGGCCCTACAACCAGGATGGCAACCTGCTGGCTTTCAAACATGTTCTCGCCAAGACCAAATACGAACTCGGCGAACAGCAAGGCGAACAGAAGGTCGAACAGAAAGAAGTCCGGAAGGTTTTTGGTATCTACATCGGCTGGAATGGCGGGCCGGATTCCAACTACCTGAATGCAGGCAAGATTGGCAGCGCAGCAGATGCTATCGGCAATTCAGATAGTTTCGCAGCCGACATGAAGCGCATCAACGATGCGGTCAACCCACCACATGGCGTCGTAACGCCTGTGTTGGTCATCGGCCATTCGTTCGGCGGCAGGCTGCTATCGCGATACATGTTGAAGCAGGCCAAGCTGGCACACGGCCCGGTTCAGCCGTTTGGTCCCAGGAGCCTGGTGGCAACCATCAATCCGGCGATCGGCGCGGATGCCTTCGACGACTTCATGCAGGCCCATTATCCCAACGGTTCCAAACTGCCCTATTGGATCAACGTCACATCAAGCGACGATTGGGCCACTGATTTGGGCTTTCCGATAGGGGCATCCATTGGCCGGATGCTTGGCCTGGAGATCGGCATCACCGACAAGATTTTCCCAAAAAGCGCATTCAGATCAATTGGACACTACGCGCCGTATCTTACCCACACGCTCGAAATGCCTTGGGTCCCATCTGGAGAAGCGTGTCCAGACGGGGGCGCATGTTTCAAGGTCGGCAAGTGTTTTATTTCAGACACGGAGAAGCCGGATTTCCCTTTTGYCGACAAATATCCGAGGCAGACGCAATGGTACCAGATTGATGCCGGAAAGCAGGAAAAAAATGTACAGCTATTTTATCTCAGCCCTGAAACCCAGTGTGATTCTCAATTCTACCTATCGAAATTAGCTCGTGTAGGACCTCCGGAGAGATATGCCTCCGCGCCAGGCTGGATGTGGAACGTGCATACCAACGAGGAAGGCATCGATGCACCCGGCAAGGGAAACAGCAACGATTGTCGCAATGATCTAAGCGACAGCTGCCAGTACGGATGTAGCCCTGACACCAAGGTCACAGCAGCCGTCCACAACGCGTTCGTGCAGACCCGTTTCGTACGCATGTTCCTCGAACTTGTCCTGGCCAAGTCGGGGACGTGACGCGTTCGAACGGGATTAGGCCGCCGACAGATCCATCTCGGCCAGCACTAGGGCTGCCGTTCCGGTCAACAAAATCTGATCGATCGGCTTGGGGCGGCCCAGAAAATAGCCTTGCGCCTCGTTGCAGCCTTCGACCTGCAGGATGGTGAGCTGGACGTGGGTTTCGACGCCTTCGGCAAGCACGGGAATGTCGAGGCTGCGCCCCAGTGTCAGCACGGCGCGGATGATCGCCTTGGCCTGCGGGCTGCGCTCGACATCGGCCATGAAGGAGCGGTCGAGCTTGATCTTGTCGAACGGGAACGAGCGCAGCGTGTCGAGCGACGAATAGCCGGTGCCGAAATCGTCGATCGCGATCGTCACGCCCAGCGCCTTGATCTGGCGCAGCACGTGCAGCGTGCGCACCTTGTCGGCGACGATCGTCGATTCGGTGAGCTCGAGCTCGAGACGCTTCGGCGAAAGGCCGGTCTCGATCAGGATCTGATGGACGAGCTTGGCGAGGTCGGCATGGGCGAACTGCACCGGCGACAGATTGACCGCGATCTTGTGGCCATTGTCCCAGGACGCCGCCTGGCGGCAGGCGGTGCGCAGCACCCACTCGCCGATCGGCAGAATGGAGCCATTCTCCTCGGCGATCGGAATGAATTCGGCCGGCGGGACCATGCCGTGCACGGGATGGGTCCAGCGCAGCAACGCCTCGTAGCCGCAGGTGGCGCCGGTCGCGACCGAGGTCTGCACCTGATAGTGCAGTGAGAGCTCGCCGCGCTCGATCGCCAGGCGAAGGTCGGTGGCGAGCGCCCGGCGCGCCCGCGCCGTCTCGTCCATGGTCGATTCGTAGAAGCAGACGGCCCGCGTCACATCGTTCTTGGCCCGGTACATGGCCAGATCCGCATTGCTGACCAGCCTCTCCCGGTCGGCGCCGTCGCGCGGATAAACGGCGACGCCGATGCTGGCGCCGGTGACTGTCTCGAAATCGTCGATCCGCAACGGCTGGAACAATGATTTTTCCAGCCGCGACACCAGGCCGAGCAGGTCGTTCTGGTCCTTGAAGCGCTTGATGGCGGCAAATTCGTCGCCGCCGAGCCGGGCGACGAACTCGCCGTCGCCGGCCAGTTTCGCCAACCTGCGGGCAATGATCTTGAGCGCCTGGTCGCCGGCCGCGTGTCCCCTGAGGTCGTTGATTTCCTTGAAGCGGTCGAGATCGATGACGATGACGGCGGTCTTCGTGTCCTTATCCTCGCCCGCCCGCTCGATCTCATGGTCGAGGCGGTCATTGAAGGAGACCCGGTTGGCAAGGCCGGTGAGCGAGTCGTTCAGCGCCAGATGCTGCAGCCGCTCGAAGCTGTCGAGCCGGCCGCGTTCGTCGATCAGATAGCTGGCGAACCCGGTGGCCGCGACGATCATGCCGACCACGGCGACAGCGACGGCCATCGCTTCGAGGATATCGGGATTGGTGCCGGTGGTGATGAAGGAGAGCGGCGTCACCGCCACCGCCGCCATCGCCGTGAAATGCAGGCCGACGATCGCCAGTACCAAAAGCCCTATGCCGAGATAGTGCGACCAGCGATAGGGCCGGCGCGCCGCCTGGCCGATCGCCGCGGCGGAGAACGCCATCGCGATCAGCACCGAAGCTACAACATAGCGGGCGTCCCATTCGACGATGCCGGCCACGTGATAGGCCATCATGCCGGTATAATGCATGGCCGAGATCGCCAGCCCGACGACGCATCCGCCCCATTCCGGCGCCAGGCCGCGGCCTTTGTCCAGGGCAAGGCCGAAGCCCGCGCCGGTTCCAACCATGGCGATGACCAGCGATATCATGGTGAGCGCCGGATCGAAGGTGATCGGCGCGCCGGGCTGATAGGCCAGCATGGCGATGAAATGCGTGCACCAGATCGAAGACCCGGCGGCGACCGCGGTCAGGAACAGCCATCCCCGCATCTGCACGCCGACGGTTTTCCTGGCGCGGTCCAGGAGACCGATCGTCACCCAGCAGCCGGTGACGCACATCAGCGCCGCCAGCAGGACGAGCCACAGATTATGCTCCGTGACGATGCATGATATAACGCGCATCAGGAATGGTCCAAGCCCGAGAACACCCGCATTGCGCGGGCAAAAGCCGCTTCGGCACTCGCGTGGCCAGTGCAGCTCTGTCTCGCTGATTTAGCGGCAGGACATGAAAACTTGCTTAAATCCTGGGCATAAATGCAGCCCATGATTGTACCAGGTTGTTTCCCCAGAGCATGATCCCGAAAAGTGGCAACCGGTTTTCTCGGGCAAACGGTTTCCGTTTGTCCTGAGATCATGCTCCAACAAACAGGCATGATCCCGCCGTCTCGCGCTGGATCAGCAGTCTGGCGCCTCGCGCGCTTGCTCGCTTTGCCGTTCCTGCTAAAAGGCGCTCCGACAATCCGTGACGCCCTTGCCCGAGCGTCCGCCATCGACGGAGCAGAAATGTCCAAGACCAAAGACGTCAAGAAAGTCGTGCTCGCCTATTCCGGCGGTCTCGACACATCCATCATCCTGAAATGGCTGCAGACCGAACTCGGCGCCGAGGTCGTCACCTTCACCGCCGATCTCGGTCAGGGTGGCGAGCTGGAGCCGGCGCGCCAGAAAGCCGAGATGATGGGCATCAAGGACATCCGCGTCGTCGATGTGCGCGAGGAATTCGTCTCCGACTTCGTCTTCCCGATGTTCCGCGCCAACACCGTCTACGARGGCACCTAYCTGCTCGGCACCTCGATCGCYCGGCCGCTGATCTCMAAGCACCTSGTCGAGATCGCCARRGAGACCGGCGCCGAYGCGATCGCKCAYGGCGCCACCGGCAARGGCAACGAYCAGGTGCGTTTCGAGCTKTCGGCCTATGCGCTGAACCCYGACATCAAGGTCATCGCGCCGTGGCGCGACTGGTCTTTCAAGTCGCGCACCGACCTGATCAACTTCGCCGAGCAGCACCAGATTCCGGTGGCCAAGGACAAGCGGGGCGAGGCGCCGTTCTCGGTTGAMGCCAACCTCCTGCACTCCTCTTCCGAGGGCAAGGTGCTGGAAGATCCGTGGGTGGAGCCGCCTGAATTCGTCCACCAGCGCACCGTTTCGCCGATGGATGCGCCCGACGAGGTCACCGAGATCGAGATCGAGTTCCTGAAGGGCGATCCGATCGCGCTCAACGGCAAGAAGCTGTCGCCGGCGACCATGCTGGCCGCGCTCAACGATCTCGGCCGCGACAATGGCATCGGCCGGCTCGACCTGGTCGAGAACCGCTTCGTCGGCATGAAATCGCGCGGCGTCTACGAGACGCCCGGTGGCGCCATCCTGATCGTGGCCCACCGTGCCATCGAATCGATCACGCTCGACAGGGGTGCAGGCCACCTCAAGGACGAGTTCATGCCGCGCTATGCCGAGCTCATCTACAATGGCTTCTGGTTCTCGCCCGAGCGCCTGATGCTGCAGGCGATGATCGACAAGAGCCAGGAAGACGTCGAAGGCACGGTGCGGCTGAAGCTCTACAAGGGCAATGTCATCGTCACCGGCCGCAAGTCGAAGAAGACGCTCTATTCCGACGCGCTGGTCACCTTCGAGGACGACCGCGGCGCCTACGACCAGAAGGACGCCGCCGGCTTCATCCGCCTCAACGCGCTGAGGCTGCGCACGCTCGCCGCGCGCAACCGCAACGGCTGATTGTTCAACAATAAAAACCCGGCCAATGCCGGGTTTTTGATTGAAGAGCCCACTATATCAGCGCTTTCTTACTTGATCTTTACAGGGTCTTATCTAGCCTCGTCGCAACGGGTTTGGGGCGATTGATCATGAAGGTCCGATTTTTGACAGTGTCTGCGATGATCGTCGCATTGGCTGGCTGCCAGAGCAGCCAGGAGGCTGTGAAGCAGGACCCAAAGGCGGCATTTGGCCGATGCATGGCAAATGTCGCGACCTGGAACATCACGGCCAAGCACGAAGCCACCGCTTTCATGGGCGTTTCGGCGGCAAACATGCCGACCGTCTTCTGCCGACGCCTGGTCGATGCGATGCTTAGCGGGCGACTGACCCTCTCCGACATAAACAGGCTGCAGACCAACCAATCCACCGACGTTTGGAGGATCATAAAGGGCAAATGACCGTCGCCGCATCGGAACCATCGGTGGGAGTCGGCATTTTGTGCCCAGCCTGGCTGCGCAATCTCGGCGGATGGCTGACGCCGCTGGTTGTTCTAACGAGTCCCGTGACCGCCGTGGCCGAGGATTTCGATCCCGTCTCCCTCGACCTCGCCGCGCTCATCGAATGCAAGGCCGACGTGCCGGCCTATAACGGCTTTGCCCTTTGGCTGAGCGGCGAGCCGGGTGCGGTGGAGACGCTTGGCTGGAAAGGGGTTGCATCAGGCAATCCATTTCTCAGCCAATATGAACTGCCCGCTCCGGTCCACGTCTTCGGGCGCGAGACGGGAACAATCGTCTTTACCGCGACAGGGCCGATGGCCGTGCTTGAGGGCATCGCCGCGCCCGACCTCGCCCGGCAGCTCGGGGTCCCAGCGATGGTCTCGACGCCGGATAAATTCCTTGGCGAGAAGGTGGTGACCGAAAGCACCGAGGAAACCGGCGGCATCAGTCTTTCCACGAGCATCACGCTCAATGTCTCGACCGTCGGCACCCACCCCGGCAAGACGCTGGCCGGCTGTTCCTACGCGGTTGATGTTGGCGATTAGCCGGGAACATCAATCGCTTCGTCATCCACGGGCGGAGCAAGGAGCGTAGCGACGCGGCGCAGACCCTAGAATGACGAAGTTGGGGAGGCTTCAGGCATTCCCGAATGTCCATGATGGTTCCATCAACAAAAAAGCCCGGCGCATGGCCGGGCTCTTCTGTCGAACAGAGCTTTCAATCAATCGCCATCGATCGCCGTGGCGATGAGCACGATGGCCTGCTGGTAGACGTTTGCGTCGTTCCAGCCGGCAATTGCCCCGATATTGGCCGAAGCGCTCGCACCCCGCCGCCAGCCATGGGCCTTGAGGAAATTGGCGGTGGAAGCCAATGCGGTCGCCTTGTCGCGCAGGTTTCCGCTGCCGACGCCATATTTCAGGACATTCCCGGGCAGGAACTGCGTATGGCCGATCTCGCCATGCGCGGCGCCGACCGACGAGGAGCTCAAAGCCCCGCGATCAACCAGCTTCAGGGCCGCAATGGCATGTGGGTGGAAAAACGCCGGGCGGCGGCAATCATAGGCAAGCGTCAAAATGGCGGAAACCGTATTCTGGTTGCCCATGGACGAACCGAAGCCGGTCTCCATACCCCAGATCGCCAGCAGCACACCCGGCGACACGCCGTAATTGCTTTCGATCTGGCTGAACAGCGCCGCATTCGACTTTTTCAGCGAACGGCCCTTGGAAATGATCGCCGCCCCGCCACGGCGCTTCATGAAGGCTTCCACYGAGCCGCTGAAAGCCTTGTGGATGCCGCGGTCGACGGAGATCGTCTTTGTCGCGTAAGTGGCGCCAGCCAGCGCGGCCAGACCCTTGGCGCCGACACCTTCGCCCTTGGCCTCTGCGGCGAACCCCGGCTTCCAAGCATCGAAGCCGGCACCGGTGCTGCCACAACTGGCCGCCGCCTGTGCCCCCGTCGCCAGCCCAAGCACCGCCACCACCGCGGCCGCAAAAATCCTACCCTTGGCAAGAAGTGCCATGTTGTTCTCCTGGTTGCCTGATTCACGTCCCATCTGCGAATTTGCCAGCGAAACGCGCACTTGTCACGGTCTGCGGCACAATGCTGGCGAATGCCGGGGAATTTGCCTACGATCAAGTGATTATTGTGGCGGGGTCGAAATAGCCATGGAAGACGTTGATGTGGTGATCATCGGCGCCGGCTCGGCGGGGCTCGCCGCGGCCAGGACGCTGCAGGCATCCGGTCTTTCCTTCAAACTGCTCGAGGCGATGGGCCGCATCGGCGGCCGGGCCTGGACCAGCGACCAGCATTTCGGCGTGCCTTTCGACATCGGCTGTGCCTGGCTGCATGCCGCCGACCGCAATCCCTATTTTCCCGAAGCCCGGGCTGCCGGCTGGACGCTGCACCACCACGACATGAACGTCGACCACCTCTACTATCGCCAGCACAAGGCGAGCGAGGCAGAGGAAGCCGAGATGAAGGCCGCCGATGCGAAGCTGTTCGAATTGCTGGCGAAGCATCAGGTCAGGGACGGCGACGACGACCGGCTTTCCGCACTGCTCGCCAGGGGCCACGCGCCGCGCGCGGCCGCAACCTTCGCCGGACCGATGGATTTCGGCGCCGACGAGGACGAGATCTCGATCCGCGATTTCCAGGCCGCGGCCGATCTCGACCCAAACTATTTCAGCAAGGAAGGGTTCGGAGCGCTGGTCGCCCGCTTCGGTGCCGACCTGCCGGTCGAATTGTCGACGCCGGTGCGCAAGATCCTGTGGGACGTGCCCGGCGTCGCTTGCGTCACCGACCGCGGCACCGTCCGCGCCAGGGCGGTCATCGTCACCGCCTCGCCGGCAGTGCTCGCCTTCGAGGAGATCGAATTCTCGCCGGCTCTGCCCGACACGCATTTCGGCGCCTTCTTCGACCTGCCGATGGGCATGCTGACCAAGCTGCCGGTGGAGATCCGGGGCACAAGGCTTGGCCTGCAGCCCTTCGACGACCTGCTGATCGAGCGCATGGCCCGGCACGACATCTATTTCCTGTGCTTTCCCTTCGACCTCGATTTGATGGTCGGCTTCGTCGGCGGCGACTTCGCCTGGGAGATGTCGGCGGCGGGCGAGGCCGCCGGCATCGATTTCGTCGTCGACCGGCTGTGCGGCATTTTCGGCGCCGACACCAGAAAGCATGTCGCCCGCGCCATGATGACCAATTGGGGAGGCGAACGCTTCGTGCGCGGCGCCTATGCGGCGGCCCGCCCGGGCCGCTCGGAAGCGCGGGCGGCGCTGATGCAGCCGGTGGCGGAAAAGATCTTCTTTGCCGGCGAGCACCTCGCCGGCCCGCTGATCCAGACCTGCGGCGGTGCGCGGCTGTCGGGCGAAGCG